>CAZPXJ010000009.1:24380-42946 GCA_964590855.1 uncultured archaeon | reverse complement strand
ATTTTGTTTGGGAAGAAGAGCCATCAACTGCAAATTGGGTTAACAGTGATATCTCCAGAAAAGGACTTGATTCTATTATTGTTACTGGTTACTATTTCAATGTAAGTGAACCATACACAACAGGAACTAGAAATCCAATCCCTTCAGCAACAGTATCCTATAATGTCTACAATGGTACATGGAATAAGAATAATGATTTAAACTACCAAGGTTTAGCTGAATATAATTCTTCAATTGTGGTTGATTTCTCAGTAGGAACATATACTGTTGATATTTCAGGAACTGGAGCTTTTCTTGAGAATAATTCTACAAGCTTCAGTTTGACAGTTTTCTATGAGTTAGCACTTAATCCACAATATATTTCAACTTCAACAAACTATACTGATGACGCAATTTTCAATATAGCATTGTATGATGTAACGGGTGATGTCAATCTAAGTTATTATACTGACTTGAACGTAACCTTATATGATGGCACTTCCTATTACCTAACAGAGCCAGCTGATTATACCTTTACGTATGATGGGGCTCCAAAAGAATGGATACTAGTTATAAGTACAACGTCTAGAGGTTTGGATGTAGGTATTTATGATGTATACATTGAAGTCCTAATTGACGATTATAAAGCAAATTACTCAAGTATGTATGTTTCTGATGTATATTCATTTGAAATAACAGCGCCACCAACAGATATTATAGTTGATACTGCACCTGCAACGATATATTTTGATCATAATGCGACATTTGAATTTAGGTTTAGAGATATAAATCATTCCTTGGATTTAACTAACGCTAATGTAATTCCTTATGCAAATGTATCAGGTATTAATATGCATGTTGAACCCAATGGAAACGCATACTTGTTACAGGTGCAAAATACCAATGCTTTAGCTCCTGCAATCAGAATCTCTGTTACAGTAATCTTAGCAAATTATGAGTCACAAATTGATTTTGTGCTTGGAGACTTAGAAGTATTGATAATCAATACAGAACTTCGAGAAAATGAAATCTATACACCAGCTGTCTCCTACGTTGGTTATGAAACAATGGTAGTTGTTCAATTTAATGATTTAACCCATACAGAACTCATCTATGGTGCAGGATATAAAACATTCACATATTTCAATACTAGCGATTGTGATTTTGTGAGTTTAGTTGAATGGACAGCTGGTAGATATAACTTCACTTTTATCAATAATGATGCATCATCTACTAATATTTCTATTACCATTACTCTAGGTAAGAATGGTTATGAAAATGCTTCTGTTACAATATGGTTAGAATTTATTTCAAAAGCTACAGACGCTGATTTTGATACAGGTTATTTCCAAGATATAGACATCTACTATAATCAGGGAATTACTGTAGGTGTATTGTATTGGGATAGTACTCTAATCGCGTATATACCTCAACCTGACACTGTCTTAGTTGAAGGGAATATTTCTGTTACTTTTGGTTATTCTAACTCTAGTGATACAATAATTATCAATATTGATCCAATTGGAACTATTGGATACTTCTATCTAAACATCACTCTTATAGAACCAGGATATGCACCTCAAATGCTTCAAATCTTTGTTACTGTAAATGAGCGTACAACTTTCATTGATGCTATCGAACCTACAGATGTTACAGATTATGCAAGTGAGATAATTGATTTGTTATTTGAATATCAAGATGGAATAGCTGGTAATGCAAGTATTTTATCAGCAACTGTTACAGCAGATTTTGCTGCAGCAAATAACACTTTAAACATTAATACTTACTTTGATTCAATAACAATTAGTATTATTGGAGCTTACATTCAGGTGAGTTTTAATCCAAATACAGCTTTAGCAGTTGGAACCTTGTGTATCATTGAATTGACATTTGAAGAATATGGGTTCGTCACGAAAATTGTCCTCATCCAATTGACTTTCTATCCACCTGTAGACTATGATATGAGTGTCGAGACAAATGGTGAACTAAGGCAATTAGCTACCTTCAGTTTCGTAGTAACAATAGAAAATGCAACTCAAGAATTGTTATCTATTCAAGGAGAGAATCCTATACACATAGCTCCTAATCCTGATGGGGATTCTGTAATTGTATATTATACATTCTACTACAAAGATGGTGCTGAGGAAACATTCAATGTTACAGTTGAACTCTCAGGAGACCTTGGAACTTATTCTGGACAAAGTGTAGACATCGAGATTCCTTGGCAAGTAATTGGTTTAAGTTACTATGCTGAATATATTCCAAGTGCTGCTAATCAGGACGTTTTACTTTCTAAATCAACAGTAGAAAGTGCAACTATTGCCACTGCATCACCTGCATTTCTTGCATTATTGACCTTCTTATTCCAAGAATACACCTATTACATGATCGGTGGGTTAGCAGCATTAGCTGTTATCTTCATTGTTCTCACAATTCACTTTGCTGTAGTTCGTCCTAAGAAACAAAGGAAGACAGCAAAGAAGAAAGGATATCTAGACAAAATCTCCAAGATTCTTACAAGTGTTCTAGCTATGAGAAAAGTGATTATAGTTCATCAAGAAACTGGATTACCAGTTTATGAATGGGATCTGGGAGGAGATATAACAGTAGATTCATCTTTAGTTACTGGTTTCTTGCAAGCCGTCGCAGGTATGGGTAGTGAAATCAGCGGAGGTCAAGCAGGAACCGTTAAGAAACTGGATTATGGGCAATTTGTTGTTTCAAGTTCAGTTAAAGATTGCATCTGCGCATATTTGTTCAGTACTTCTGATGTTTCTGTAGATGTCGAGAAAGGTTTAGCAAAATTTGTTGAATGGTTTGAGAAAAGGTTCCAAACAACACTTCATGACTGGAATGGAATTACAGATGAGTTCACAAAGAATTCAAACCAAATAATGGATACATTGAGTGAAGAATTATTCATATGGACACTACATCCACTCTCAGTTAATCCAATGAAAGAAAAAGATGTTATGAAACTAAGTCCATTAAGTCAAAGAATTTACAAATTCATCAAAGATTACAAAGAAGTTACTATAAGTGTAGCTCTTGAATATTTTAACAAAACACCTCTAGAGGAAACACTTTCTACTTTATTCAATTTAACAGATGAACAATACTTATTGCGAAAGAGATTGAGATAAACTCTCAAATCTCTTTTTCTATTTTTTCTCACTTTTATTACAATCTAACAATTTATGGAAAAAACATAAATAAGGAAAACTTCAAAAACACATTACGAAGGATTGAGTAGACTCAAATGAAACGTCAATTTAAATTTCCAGACAATTGCTTATATTACTCTACATCTGTATGGGTGGAAGATTTAGATAGAGGTGTCTATCGTATTGGGATAACAGATTTCGGACAGTATGTTTTAGATGATATTATCTCAATTACACTACCTGAGACAGGAATCTTTGTTGAAAAGGATGAGGAAATAATTGCAATCGATTCAATTGAAGATACACTTACAATAAATGCACCAATTAGTGGTAAAATCACAGAAATAAACGAAATCCTAAGACAATCTCCAGAGTTATTAAATGAAAGTCCTTACAAAGAAGGATGGATTATTGAAATGGAAATTGGGTCTGATGATGATTTAGATCAACTTATGGATTCAAGTGAAATTTTGGATGTCTTTCATGAAGAAATTGAAGATGAAGAATTTGATGATGATGATGATGACGATTTAGAAGAGTCAGAAGAATTTGATGAAGATTCAGGCTATGAGTATAGTGATAACATCTCAGAATATTAGATATTTAGGTTTTAATCTCGAAAATCTTAAATATATCACTTTCTATTTTCTATTTACACTACAACTTAAGTTAATGGGGCGTAACGTACCTTGGAATTTCGATACTAATAACTGATAGCCCGATAAATAATAAGTTAGTGGTAACTATTTTTTTAAACTATTATGCTAGGAATGTTGAACAATGAGTAAACCAGAGAAGAGTATATTTTTGCCAAAAGAAGCAATTGAGATATACAAGATTGTCAATAAAGAGAAAAAAATATCAATTAAAGAAGTTGAGAAAATTACAGAACTAGATAGAGGAAAATTAGAATATTATCTGGATTTTCTTATCTCAAATGAATTGGTATCTCGTTTATCTCTTGTCAGTCATCGTATATCGCTTACTAAAGACGGTAAAGATGCAGCTGAAAACCAACTTATAGAAAGACGGATTGTCGAAGTCCTGAAGAAGAATAAGGATGTAAATTTCGTTAATCTAGCAGATTTAATTGGCTGTGATAAACGAGAAATGAACGCAGGTATAGGATTTCTCAAAAAAAGCGACTTGATCAAGATTGAGAAAGGAGCTATAACATTAGCAAAACAAGATGTAGAAATAAATACTGATTTACAGAACGTTTTGGAGCAGCTTTCAGCTAACAAACAGATCGAAACAAGCGATTTTGAATCTGTTCTACTTGACAGAAACTTGGTTGAATTGGTTGAAGTTAAAGATACAATTCTTGAAGTACTAGTTTCATATGAAGATGTGAAATCTCTCGTAAAACAAGCATCTGAAACTAGTCGTTTAACACCTGAGATGATCAGAAATGGTTCATGGAAGGATGTTAAGTTAAAAGAATATAATCTAGAAGTTTCTCCTCCAGCTTTTTATGGCGGAAGAAAACAACCTTATGCCCATTTTCTTGACTGGGTGAAAAGGAAACTAGTAGGCTTAGGTTTCCAAGAGATGAGAGGACCTTTAGTTGAGCTTGAATTCTGGAATTTTGATGCATTGTTCCAAGCTCAGGATCATTCAGCAAGAGAGTGGTCAGATGTATATAGAGTAGCTGATCCAAAACAGGGAAAACTACCCAAGGAAGATTATGTTTCCTTGGTTCAGAAAGTACATGAAGAGGGGTATGATACCGGTAGCAAAGGTTGGAGATACAAGTGGTCTCCTGAGAAGAGCGCAAGATTGGTATTGCGTGCCCATGGAACTTCAGTTAGTGCTAGAACTTTAGTTAATCTTCCCGTTCCATCAAAATACTTCAGTATTTCACGTTGTTACAGACCTGATACTGTAGATGCCACTCACTTAGCAGAATTTAACCAAGTAGAAGGAATAGTAACAGACCCTTCCATTACATTCAGAGATTTATTAGGTATTCTAACAACATTTGCAACTGATGTTGCTGAAACAGAAAATTTCGTTTTCAAACCTGATTACTATCCATTCACAGAACCTTCAGTAGAATTGAGCGTTAATGATCCGATTGTAGGATCAGTAGAATTTGGTGGTGCTGGAATTTTCCGTCCTGAAGTAACACGACCATTTGGTATAGAAACTCCTGTTATTGCTTGGGGTTTAGGAATAGATCGATTATTCATGGTTAAGCATGGCATCACTGACATTAGAGAATTATTTAGTTATAAACTAGAATGGCTAAGAAATGCGGAGCTATCTTGAGGTGAATGAGAAATGGTAAACATAAAAACTAGTTACACAAAACTGCAAGAAATGATTGGAAAAAAAGTTTCCATAGATGAATTAGCTAATCTGTTAGCTTTTGCAAAATCAGAAATTGATGATTATGTAGAAGAAGAAGATATGCTAGTCATTGATATCAAAACAAGTAATCGTCCAGATCTCTGGTGTGCAGAAGGTATGGTTAGAGAAATAAATGGGATTCTCGGAAAAGAGAAAAAGATTCCTGAATATGAAATTAAACCAAGTGGATACAAAGTTATTGTTGCTCCAGAGTTGGCTTCTACACGTCCTTATATTGCTTGTGCGGTAGCTAAAAATATCAGTTTGACAGATTATCATATTAAACAAGTAATGCAATTAGCAGAGAAAATTGACCAATCTTATGGAAGAAAAAGAAAAAGATCCTCAATTGGAATGTATAATCTTTCAATGATTAAAAGTCCTATTGATTACAAAGTAATTGATGCTTCCCATGAGTTTATTCCACTGGGGTATGAAGAGAAGATGAATCTTCCCAAAATACTTGAAGAACATGAGAAGGGAAAAGAATTTGGTGATATAGTAAAAGGATATGGATATTATCCAATTCTGTTATCTGCTGATGGTTTGACTCTATCTTTACCCCCAGTTATTAACAGTAATGACGTAGGGAGAATTACAGAGGAAACAACTGAATGTCTAATAGAGGTGACAGGAACAAATTATGAAACTGTCAATGTGATTTTGAACATTCTATGTCAAACTTTCGTTGACCACGGTTCTGAAATTTATAGTGTTGAAATTGAATATCCTCCTGAAATCAGAGATAAAAATGATCTCAATCCTAACTTAGAAATAGAGGAAATTGATATTGATATTGACATCTTAAATAAATATCTTGGAACTGAAATTTCGATAAAGGATGCTATTGAATTAGTCGAAAAACGACGATTCAATGGTGTTTCACATAATAAATCAATCCTAACTGTAGCAATTCCTCCTTATAGAAAGGATATACTTCATTGGGTAGACATAGCAGAGGAAATAGCCATAGCTATGGATCTTAATAAAATGGGTGCAACTAAGTGGAAGGTTCTAACAGCTGGAAGTATACTACCTGAAACAGAGAGTGAAAATATTGTAAGAGATATACTTCTAGGTACTGGTGGAACTGAGCTATTAACATTTACACTAACTGATCCAGCTATTCTAACTGAGAACGTTAATCTTGAAGACAGAAAACTCATTAGAATTGAAAATCCAGTTAGTAGAACCTATAGTGTTATGAGAGATCAGATTTACCCACTTCTAATCAATGTCTTATCCAAAAACACCCACGAATCATATCCACAATCAATTTTTGAGGTTGGGGAAGTTGCAAAGATAACCAAGAAATCTGTAATAACACAAACTAATGCAGCATTCTTTCATGCAAGTGCTGAAGCAAGTTTTGAAGATGCTCATAAATGGTTAGACTTTCTACTAAAATTACTAAGAGCCTCCTATTCGATTGTAAAACTAAATCATCCCTCCTTTACAGAAGGACGCTGTGGAAAAATAATCATTAACCAGAAAGAGTGTGGAATCATAGGAGAAATAAATCCTGGTGTTTTGGAGAAAAATCAAATTTGGGTTCCAGTTGTAGGTTTTGAAATTGAATTGCCTTTGATACCCTCCTTAGAATGCAAGGTTAAAGAGACTTACTAGTCTCTATTTCTTTTCTTTTTCATTTAAGATTAAAATTCTCTCCCAAATTGTATCCATCATCTTGCTTATAGCTTTTGAACTATCTGAAGTTTCTATCATGGGTATTTTCGCTTTTGTAGCTTCTTCTACCAAATACGTTTGAATATTTCTTATTTCCGAGAAAGCCTCAATGTATCTATTCGCTCCTCGTTTTTCAATTTTTGAACCTCTTGATTTAATTCTTCTAGAATGTTCTTCTTCATCTTCCAAATATAATAAAATCAAGATAACATGAGCTTCTTTGAGAACATCTGGGTTTAGAAGATTAGGTGCTAGGTGAACACCTTCTATTATAGTGTTCTCTCGGGAGTATAGTGCGGATTGGATCGCAGCTTCAACTCCAACAATAATGTGTCTACTTTGTTCTTCGTAACCCACAATTGACTTTCGCAAAATTGGATTCAAAGTCGATTTCAGGTATTTGTACGCCTCGTAACTGCTACAATGAATCTCTGGTATAAGTTTGGAAGAGATTGTTTGTCTGAGAATCTCTCTAATCATATCAGTTCCAATAATGTTGGTTATTTCCAACCGTTCTGAAAGGTTAACTGCTAGGGAGCTTTTACCTATACCAGGTACTCCTGCAAGTAATACGATTATAGGTTTATATTCTAGATTGCCTTTGAAAACTACATATCTCTCTGCAAAGCTTTTGTCAACTTTTTCGATAGCTGATGTAATTATTTGAACAAGTTTCTTCTTTGTTTGAGTTTCGTTTAAAGTACTAACTCTTTCTGCTACTTGATTTGCTATTTCTTGAGCTTGATTCGTATTCATCCCGATGGAAAAAAGTGATTCTGCAAGAATACCTTTCGAGAAATATTCATACTTATCTTTCATTGATTTTATACGAAGAAATCTCTCGGGATGATTGTTATTCATACCTTTAATATAATTTACCTATCTAAAAAGATAACTTTTTTACCCTATGATTCAATTGATAACTACAGTATTAATTTGTGGTATCTAAATGGAAACAGAATCTCATGTTTATATTCAAGGAAGAACTAAGCAATTATTATCTAGAGGAATTCTTGCAAAGAAATTGACTCTGCTTGGCTTTTCACAAACTGAAGGTTATGAGTTTCTTATTGATGTTTATGATGATATCATTAATTTAAATCAAGAAGTTGTTAAAAAAGAGAAAATAGATGAAATCATCTCTTCTCATCTTGCTTCCTCATATAACAATACTCTTGCAAATCAATACTTGAAAATTGAGAAATGGAAAGATTCACAAAATCCTATTTGGATTTTAATTACCGGAGCAATTGGAACAGGTAAGAGTACGCTTTCAAGAAGAATAGCTGGAGAACTTGGGATTCAGCATGTTATAGGAACCGATGTAGTAAGAGATATTCTGAGAAAAATCCTCTCTGAGGATATTGTTCCAGAACTCCACTCAACTTCTTATTGTGCCTTTCAAAAATTGAAACCAATATACAGCAGTAGATTTGATGAAGTTATACTGGGTTTTGATAACCATTCAAAATATGTGAACTTGGGGGTAGATGCTGTTTTATCTAGAGCTGAAAAAGAAAATGTTTCAATTGTTATTGAAGGAGAGCATCTCTTACCTGCATTTTTCGATGAAATGATACTGACTCATCCTAATGTTTTATACATTACGATTTCTGTACCAGATCCTGCTTTTCACAAAGAAAACTTGAGTTCACAATACACTAAGGAAAAAGAGGAACTACTAGCAAATTTCGATAATATCAGGAAGATTCATGAGCATTTGGTCAATGAAACAACTATCAGAAAGTTACCTCTTGTTGAGACTATTAGAGGAGAAAGTACAACTAGTAAAGTAAGAAAACTAGTGGTTGATAAAATTGTATCAATGATTTCTTCTCAATAGGAATTCTTTAAAATTATATGTTTCACTTTTACTCGCCAATGATGAAGTTGCAACGACCTGATACTTGATGATCGACTTTTAGCTGAGGCATTAATGTGATACAAATGTCAACAACTCAATACTGTCATTTTCATAAAGGACACATTGCTACTAATGAGTGTGGGAGATGTGGTTATCCAATATGTGATGATTGTTCTAATTCTTATTGGAATACAAATGCTATAACTTCAATGTTTCAACCGAAAAAGAGTGAAGAACAAGAAATGATTCTGTGTAACAATTGTTTGAAGATTACTCGAATCCGAAGTGGTGTTATCACAGGCTTTATGTTAATACTCATTTTAGGAATGATTGCATTGTTTATTATAACTGCAGTCTAGAAGGTTTTTACACGAAGATTAGTTAAGAGTTTCATCACTTTCATCATCTTCTTGAACGATTTCTTCAGATTCTATAGATTCAGAACTTTCAGCTAATTCTGTTTCTATAACCTCAATTTCTTTGATTAAATCAGTATCACAGATAGGGCATATGGTTAAATCGCTGGATATAATTGAACCGCAAGAAAAGCAAGTAATTGGGAATACATCTTCTTCTTCCCAATCAAATGTATAGGGTTTTTTTCCCCAAGATTCTTCTTTCCATTTTTCCATATCGACCTCTCCATCTTCTGTTAAGAATTTTTCATAATCAATACTCGCTGTTACTGTCATCTTCTTCATTACCATTCTGTTGTAGAAATAGATTAGTAGAGGGAAGAACACTATATGAACAATTAGAATAGTAAGAAAGAAGTAGCTTAATGAGACTTCTGTAATATTAATTGCGAGTGGGAGGATCATAGTTACGATAAGTGAGGCAATAGCAAAAGTTAACAATTCAAGAAATATAAAACTTATAATTGATAATCCACCAATTTCTAAAATATCTATAATAATGACTTTGAGAATTTCTTTCTTTGACTGATTTTTTGTGTCAATTTTGAGATATTCGAAATAAATTTTGAAAAGACTTGGTCTTGTTTTTGTAACTATAGCTGTAAAAATAAATGTAAACACAAGGCTTACAAAAAATAGTATAACACTCAACCACCAATTGAAAACAAGATACCTCAAAGAGAGTACAAGACCACTAACATGTCCTAGAAGGTTTATATCTGCTTGTCTTAAAGCTGGATAGATTTTTCCCGAAGTAATAAAAACAAATAGCAAATAGTAAAGAAATATGAAATTCAAAGAAATAATGTTTCCTAATCCTTGGTTTCTTTTCTTCATAGCTACTTTAGACCTATTCCATGGGTAAATAGGTTGTATGAGATCAGACATTGATATAAATTACAGTATTTCAATCTTTAAATTTTCTCATATCTAGTTCTGAAAAAAATACTTTTAACCTCTCATCTAATTTTGAGCTAATTATGATCTCTCTAGGAATCGAATGTTCTGCAGATAAATTAGGTGTAGGTATAATAGATAGTGATGGTAAAATCCTAGCTAATATCAGGATGACCTACAAACCACCTTTTGGTAGTGGTATCCATCCTAGAGAAGCCTCTGAATTTCATTCTAATAATATGCCTAAGGCAATAGATAGAGCATTTCACGCTGCAGGAATATCTCCAGATGAAATTGATTTGATTTCATTTACCAAAGGACCGGGATTGGGTCCCTGTTTAAGGATTGGAGTGATAACTGCTAGAACTCTTGCCTTGGCATTGAATAAACCTCTAATGCCTGTAAATCACCCTATTGCTCATGTTGAGATAGGCTGTTTGGAAGGGCAACTAAACGATCCTGTAGTGTTATATGTTTCAGGAGGTAATACTCAGGTGATTGCATTCTCTGAAGGTAGATATCGCGTGTTTGGTGAAACTCTTGATATCCCCGTTGGTAATTGTCTAGATGTGTTTGGTAGAAATGCTGGTTTAAGCGATAAAGAACACCCTATGGGCAAAGTAATTGAAACTGAAGCATTAAATGGTTCCAAATACATAAACATCCCTTACGTGATAAAAGGAATGGATGTATCATTTTCTGGTATTTTAACTCATGCTACAAAACTATATCAATCAAACCAATATGATTTGTCTGATTTATCCTTCAGTCTTCAGGAAACAGTATTCTCTATGTTAGTTGAAGTAACTGAACGTGCTTTAGCTCATACAAGGAAGAAAGAAGTACTTGTTTGTGGAGGAGTAGCAGCAAATAAAAGACTAAAAGAGATGCTAGGTGAGATGGCAATTTCCCATAATGCTTCGTTTAAAGGCCTTGATGCAAATCTTGCCCTTGATAACGGTGTTATGATTGCATGGTTAGGAATCTTGATGTATAATTCTGGTGTTAGAGCAGATATAGAAGACACAATTGTAGACCAACATTTCAGACCAGAGGATGTACTTGTTACTTGGAAATAAAGCTGTGATTGATATGACTCTTGCAATGGTGTTTGATTTATCAAAGAAAAACTTCTACAGTCTTACTTCACTCATTGCAACTATAGATTTAGATGAAGACCTTAAAGAAGTAGATGTGATTTTAGAGAAGGAAATTGATGCATCAATTCTAAGAACTCTCTTAGAGAAATATGATCACCTAGTAGTGGGTTTCTCCTTTCGAACTGCTCAATTACCCAAAATTTATGAAAGGATGGAAAGGATTTACAGAAAACTAAACTATTCAGAATTAAAGCGTATAACGTTTATTGCTGGAGGAAGTCATGCTTCTGGAAGCCCAAAAACAACATTGAAAACTGGTTTTGATTTTGTATTTATCAGTGAAGCTGAATATTCCTTACCTTATTTCCTTAAACAAATGCTAGGAGATGGAGATAAATTCAAAACACCAGGGATAGCCTATTTTGAGGAGGTAGATGAATTAAGGGTGACTGAAAAACCCAAACCAATTATATTAGATGATTACCCATTCCTATCAAAATCACGAGGGCTATATCCACCTCTTGAGATATCAAGGGGTTGTTCCTTCGGTTGTACCTTTTGTCAAGTACCTACTTTGTTCGAGCATAAAACTAGACATAGATCGATTAAAATTATGCTTGATACAATTAGTTGGATGGCAAAGAAGAAACTATATGATATCAGATTCATAACCCCTAATTCTCTTGGCTACATGTCTTCAAAACCCAGAAAAATTAATCATGATGCAATTGTGGAACTTCTCTCTTCGATTAGGAAAATTGATGGAATAAGAGATGTATATTTTGGGACTTTCCCAGGAGAAGTTCGTCCTGAAACAGTTTCTATGGAAATAATGAAGGAAATTAAACCCTATCTCTCTAATTCAAGAATTTCTATTGGCTTGCAATCTGGTAGTAATGATGTTTTAAGAGAGATTCACAGAGGTCATTCAGTTGAGGAAGGTATAGATGCTATCAATATTCTATTAGAAACTGATTTTATTCCTGTCGTAGATATCATCATTGGATTGCCCAATGCTTCAGAGGATGATGAGCTAAAAACCATCAATGTTATTGAAGAATTAACTAAACGACAAGCAATTATTAGAGCTCATGTCTTCATGCCACTACCTGGAACAAAATTGGAGGATACACAATTCAAACCAGTGTATCCTAATATAAGAAAGATTTTAGGAAAAATGAGTGCTAAAGGTAAAATAGAGGGTAATTGGTCACATCAAGAAAATTATGCAAAAAAAGCTTGGGAGACAGGTCAGAAACTTCTACAACTTCCATCAATCATGAGACCAGATAATGAATGATGACTTGATCTTCTTTCAAGTGTCTCGCTCTCGCTTCTGCTTTAGCAGCTCTTTTAAAAACACTTATAGCTTGCTGCATGGTTATTTTATATCCCTCTTGAAAAGCAAAGAAAAATTCTTTTTCCAATTCAGTATGGGTACTTGTAAAACACTTCTTCATTAGCAGTATGTCAACAGCTTTGTCTTCAATTGCTTGAGAGATTTTTCCAAGACCAAAATCTATGAAATACAGATCTTCGTCTTGTTTTAGTATGTTACTTGTTGTTAAATCCCCATGAATAATATCATTAGCATGAAGAATACCCACATTACTGCCAATTGATTTTACAAGTTCTATCTTATCCTCAATTTCGAGATTGTTTTTTAACCATTCCTTGACAAGAATCCCATCAATATCTTCCATTATTATGCTTGTATCTTCAAGGTTAACCTCAAAAACAATAGGGGTTTTAACTCCTGCTTTCTTTGCTGCAACTAATAATCTAGATTCAGTTACTGTTCTGTTTGTTCTAAGTTCATTATCTATATCTTTAATTCTGTACTTTTTTGGAGATCTTAGTTTTTTGATAACATCAAAACCAAACCATTGTTCCTTGAAGAGAAAAGCTTCCGCTCCCCATTTATCATAGTTGCTGTTTGAATTTAGAATTTTTGTGCTAGTTTCGTTCATTTTTTATCCTTTCTAGATTTTTCAAAGCAATAATGATTTCATCACCTTTCGGGTTATCAAGGATTTCATCTTCAAGTTTTAAAATTCCTTTTTCAGAAGTAACAGAACCTATCAAAGCACAAGGTATTTGAAGATTTTTGAGAAATTCAAGCACTTTATCAGCCTTATTTTCTTCCACCGCAAATATCATTAAACCTGAAGATATGACTCTATATGGACTAAATTTTAACCATTTAGAGAGTTTTCTGAGTATGGGATGGATAGTGGGTTCTTCTTTAAGTTGAATACCAACATCTCTGTTAAACAATAATTCCTTTAAGGCACCATAAAGACCTCCCTCTGTTGCATCATGAATTAACGTAGGTCGAAAATCTCTATTTAGACTATTAGCTATGTCATTTAAAGAGAGTTTTTCTCCAATTGCAATCCCCTCAGCTAATTCCTCACTCTCAAGAATATTATTGATATGCTCATCTGATTCAGAAATCAAAATTCCTATTCCTTCAGCACCAATTTCACCTACAATTATAATTGATTCACCAACAGACAGTTTATTCGAAACGTAGAATTCCTTTGGTACAAAACCAATCATGTGACCAGATACTATTATACTGTTGACGGAATTAGAAATTTCTGTATGCCCTCCCAATATACTAATACCCAAGTCAGAACATTGTTGATGGATTTGATTTTGCACAGATTTTAATTCTTCAAAACTTGTACTTGAGGGAGCGATAATTGTGTTTAAGAACCCATATGGTATTGCCCCTGTGCATGAAATATCGTTTGCATTAACAATTACTGCATATCTACCAGGTTCAGAGGTTGGGAAGGTAACTGGATCTGATTTCACAATTAGATAAGCATCTGAAAAATCATTATAAAATTCTTGAGCTTTCTTTTGTGCTAATGAGATATCTAATGAAGCTGCATCCGTTCCTACTTCTCCTGAGCTTATAATTCCTTCATTCTTGAATCCCTTCTTACTTAATATCTCATGAAGAAGAGCAATATCTAGTTTACCTTCGTCCATTAGAGATATTATAAAACTCGATTTCTAAAAGTTTTACGAATGGAGTTATGTTTTAGAATCCCATTGTATTAAGTATGTGTTTAATGATTTTAAACTTGTACCCTACATTTATTACATCATTCACATTTGTGGTCATACCAACTAAGATTTTGCCATCTGAACTCTCCTCTACAATGATCTGAACAACTTCGGCATTCAAAGCTTTGATTTCTTCCTCAGAATTAATCATTTCATAAATGACTCTTGGAAACTGAGTAATAGTTTCAAGAACGTAAATTATCTTCCTTTCCTCTAAGTTACCCGCATATAACTCCCCTATCGCTCCATCATTTTTTGTATAAATATATGCTGATGCAGAAGGAGATTCACATCCTCTTATTGACGAAAATAGCAAAGACGTAATAGCTCGTTTATTTGCTTCATCAAGAATCTCTTGTGTCATTTCACTAGTTTGAATTCGTGGAACAGATTCAAATGGTCTACTTTGTTCGAATGCTTTGACTTTTGCTTCTGTTTGAGAAATAAGGCTGTCTTCCCCTTGTGGAATGTCAAGTGTTAAAGGCTCTGGTTGTATTTTCTCAATTCCTAATCTTGAATATATTTTATCTATTTGGTTTAGGAACTGGTTAGTATTTTGATCATAAGAGTAACCACATGTTTTAATGAGTAAGTCTTCTTTTTCGTGAGTAGTTAGATTTCTTACTACATCTTGACCTAATCCGGCTAAATAGTTCAAAATTACAGGTCTGATTTCTGCTGCTATGTTTTCTACTCTAGATACGAAAAGAAGTGTCAAATCAATGAAAGTAATGTATGTAGCTCTGAATTTACCTCTAAAAATTGTTATTTCATTATATCTTCTCACCCACTGATAGAATTCTATGGGGTGAATAAAATAACTATGAATTTCAGTCTTTTCGACCTCACTTTTTGCATTTTCTAGTTCAAAAATATTATTCCCTTTTAAATCGTAGATTATGACAGCTACCAAAGGATTGATGTTAGTCCTAGGAAAAGGCATTGACCTCAACTGGTATTTATTATATGGTTATTTGCTAATAAAGATATCTCAACTGTCCATTGAATGGAGTAAAATTCAAAATCGAATACTTTCAAATCTCATTAATAGTAAGGAAATATTTTTAGGGTTTCGTGATGTAATTATTTCTGAGGATAATTTATGAGTACTAAAAAACCTTCCAAAGATTCACCTTCTTCAAACATCACTTCTCGTAAAAGAAAAGCAACTACTAAAGATATTTTCGTTGAGATGGAAGAAGTTGCATATGAAACTCTGCAAATATCCAAGAAGAAACTAAAATCAGGGCAATATCTTAGAGATTTTCTGGATCAAACATCATCTCCAGATGAAGTTCAAGAAGCAATAAGGGTTACAATCGATGCTCTGTTGGATAGTATCTCAGGTGACTTAGATTCCCTATCAGCTGCATCTTTAGTTCCACATCCGGAAAGCGATGATAAAAGAGCTATAGTCAGAGGTCCATTAAACAAGGAAACTGTGAAGAAAATACTAGAGATTTTCCAAAAGTATCCTCCTGTCGTTAATGATTTACTTGGTTCTGATGAAGAAATCAAAGTATTAGACACAGGGATAGGTTTCGTTGTTTTAGAAAATTGTCAAAAAGATAATTACCTTATAGGGATTACTCAGAATCAGAAAGATGTAGATGAATTGTCAAGAAGATTGAGACATGTCCAAAATGTTGTAATGAAGAACACTTTACTATTAGAGGACATCTAACAAAAGGTTCTTCCATTTAAAGCTCAATTCCACAATGAGGGCACTTGGGAGTTATATTTTTGATTTCTTTAAAACAATTCCAACAGACTTTTTTCCCTTTTGAATCTTCTTCATAGTTTTCAATAATTTTGACAATTTTGTGAGTAAAATCTGTAACTCTATCATATAGTTTTATTTGTCTTCCTAAAGATAATCTGATAAACAAAAGATACAAAAAAAACACTGCTCCACCTATTGAAACCAATACAATTCCACCAATCCTAAGAACTACCTGTGTTTCTTGAGATATGTTCTCTTGGATTGCCAGAAGGATAACAAGTGGTACAACTGAAATTGTTATAATTAATAGAACAATCCAAAAACTATATTTCAACCCAAATATCTGTTTATTTGACCAATCATATACTCCCCCTAAATTACTTCTTCTTGGATTATATGCATTAATTTCAAGAAAATTTTCACGATCAGTGTCTGTAACCTCTACATTGATTTTCTTACCATTTATCTTTGTGAAAAAGGAGAATGTTTTTGCATCGTTTGTAATTGTATTAATTTCTTCATGTTGAAGATTATCTTCTATGTATCTAAAGAGGGATAAGGTGTCCTTTACGCTGCTCCGAATTTCTTTAGAAAAAAATGTTCTTCTAGCTTGGCTTTTATCCCAAATTGTGATCGGCTCCATTAGATTTTGAAATAAAGCTCAAAGTTGTCTTTACGACTTTAGTATGATGATTTTAGAAACTCACCAATCATTGTTTTTACAAGTTTCATTCTTTTTGATATGATTGGTATTTCTTCTCTGTTCTTTGTTATACTAACTAACATTCCAGATTCGGTTTCTTCTAAGATAACCACTCCATCTCCAGCATCAAGAGTCTTGTCTTCTCCCTGTGTTTCTAGTGTTTGTTTAACAACTTCTGGGTATTTTGATAATATTCCAAGAACAAATTCTGCATGTTTCTCTGACATACCATAAGTGATTGTTTCTAACAGTCCTTTATCACCAGTGAATACAAAACAGATACCTGTTTTCGATGATAAGCCTTTAACAACAGATGATATTACTCTCTCTATTGAATCTCGTTTTGTGTCTTCTAACATCTGTTGGGTCAGTTCAACTTTTTTATTATTATTAATGAATGTTGATTGTGGGCTTTTTTTTTGGCCAATATGTACCAATAAATCTTCTACTTGACCCGGTTCGGAACTGCTTGTGGGTTGAGATGATGTGAACGAAGGAGTTGATTGTGGTTGAGAGGGTGAATATGATGAAGCAGTTGTAGCTGGTTCTGATATTGGTTGTGTAGATGTTGAAGTCACGGGTTGTTGTTCTACTATTGTAGGAGTTATAGGCTCAGATTCAACAACTTGAGGTTTTTTAGCTGGAAAGTAATCATATTTGATTTGACTAGCAGCTCTTTCCGAGATTAGGTTTCCCAAACGTTTAATCAAAGCTGTTTGTGATTTTGGTTCCATCTTATCTATTGTACCATAATCCTTTAGCTGTTCGTGTAAATTGTTTTTAATAATCTGAATAATACGTAAAGCTAAATTCTCTTCAGTTTCTGGCAGAAACATGCAAGCAAGTACAATGTTATAATACAGATTATAATCTACTCGAAAAACCTCATTTATCAAAGAAATAGTTTGTGATTTCTTCAGTTCTTCTCGTGTTTTTGTACTTGTGTCAATGACTTGGAATATTGTTGAAAAAGGAGTTTTTGTATTAATTACCTTATCAAAAATCATATCTTCTTCTAAAGAAAAAAGACTAAATCCAACAAATTTTTTCCAATCCAAATCGAAGTCACTCATCTAAATATCCTCATATTGTTGTGGGAACTGTATCTATAATCACTGCTTAAACTCCAAATTCTTTGATAGTATTTGAATTTATGGTGATAATATTAATTTTAACTACTTTTTCTTTTTCTTATCTTGACGCGATAGTCTTTTCTCCCATTTCTTCCATTTTTTCACATTTTTGTTTGATTCATTACCGAATACAACTGCTGAATATGATTTTCCTGCAGTTTCTCCTAATTCTCTTACCTTGAAACCTTCCTGTTCTTCTCTCTTTTTGGTATCTGAAAGCATCTGTTCAATGATTGCTTGACGTCGTTGTGCAGCTTTAGAATCTAACTCTCCAGCTACTTCGGGAACTGCTGCTTCCAAGCTGGTTTCTTGTTCTGGTATTTCTTTGGGAACTACTTCAGGTTCAACTGCAATGTCTTCGGTTACTGACATTTCAGTTACAATACCTAGATTTATTTGTTCAACCATTGGTTCTGAAGTTTCATCTATTATTTCATCTTCAGTGACAACTTTAGCGGCAATTTCAGT
>CAZPXJ010000009.1:0-24280 GCA_964590855.1 uncultured archaeon | reverse complement strand
GATATCTTCAGTGATATCTTCAGTGATATCTTCAGTGATATCTTCAGTGATATCTTCAGTGATATCTGTTGATGTTATAATTATTTCATCTTTGGTTATTGGAACACTAGTTGTCTCTTCTACGAATACTATGTTATGAATATCCTTAGGAATATTCTCGGGTTGAATTAGGATTTCTTCATTGATAATAGGTTCTTTAACAATGGGCGAGGATAAATCTACAGCTTCTAGCTCACTGACATGATCTTCAGCTACTTTAGTTGATTCAGTTTGATCAACTGTCATATGGATCTCAGGAGGTACCATAGATTCTACAATTGTGCTTTCTACTTCAATTTTCTTGCTTTCTGAAGGTAGAGGAATATGTTCTTTTTTGATAATCTCTTGAATCTCTGTTTGATTGCTATCATAGATTTCACCAACTTCCTCTCCAGAAACAGCTTTTGCTAGTCCTATAGTAACTTCTTGAAGCTCCTTCTCAAGATGAACTTTATCATCATCTGGTTCTTCTATAACCTCTTCCACAATTTCTGTCTCTTGTTCTGGCTCTGGTTCTTCTAGAACTTCTTCCACAATCCCAAGTTCTGTTGCTGTTACTTCTTTTAAAAATTCAGGTTCTACTGCTTCTTCAATAATTATTGCTCTATCCACTTGAACTCTTTCTTTAGCTAAATCATAAAGAAATTGGGCAAATCTGACAATATTTTTTTTGTCCCAATCGAGCAATTCCATTGAATCTTCTTTATCATTCATACAACAACCACTTTAGGGCATTGAGCTAAAATCTCAATTCTTACTACTTTTAATGTCTTATTAAGTTTTCTTAAGCTTCCATAGTGATAGAATTCTTTTTTAAAACCTGCAAAACAAACTAGTATCACAATCAAAGTTTTTCTTTTTTTTCAAGAGCCTACTGCTAAACTAAAATTTAAGAACTCAATTTGATACTATCTTCTCATGAGTGATTCACTCAAACCATTATTAATTCAATTGGTTAGTAAGTTTTCTTATTATCTTATTGATGAGGCTAGAAAAGAAATAGGAAAAGATGTTTTAGAAGTACAAATACAAGACATAGAGTATATCAAAACTGGGGGGAGATTTGGAGATGTTTATGTTATAGATGTAATGTATACATCATTTTACACAAATCACATAACAAAACTAGCAATAAAATTTATGGAAAGTCCAACTGAAGCTATAACCGAGATAAAGAATTCCTCGTTTTTAGAAAAGAAGTTTTCCACTCGATCAGTTGTAAAAATACCTCGTTATGTTTACGTCAATCTAAAATCACCAACATTTATCGCTTATGAAGGTGTTTCGGGGATAAATTACGAAGATGCATATAATGTAAGAGACAAAAGCTTTTGGGCTGGGTATGTTCTTTCAATAATCCATGAAGGAAAACCTCGACCTGTAATTGCAGATATTTATGAAGAATTATACAGACGTTTAGTTCTCTCTATCTTTGGAGGAGAAGATATTGAGCAAACTATAATGGAAAAATCAAAATACCTTTTAGAAATGATAGGTGCATCACAAGGAGGAAGCGATGCTTTTGGAGATTTTCATCAAAGTAATCTGATGGTAAGAACTTCTCCTCAAGATGAAGTCTTGGGGATTGCTTTAATAGATCCAACCTTTTGGATGCAGGGTGCATTTGACCGTTTCGAGGACGTTGGAACCTTTTTTGGAAGACAAGCATTTTTAGAATATAGAGTTACAAAACAACTTGATGCATCAATTGATGATATTAAGAAATTTATCCAAGGTTACAATGTCCATCTGAGAGAAGTAAACTCTATTCCATTAGAAGAACTATATCCCAAAGGATATCCTCTTGATTTCTTCTTAGCCATTTGGGCATTGATGGATATTTTGGATAAAACTACTACTCAAAATATCCCTCTAAATCATGCAGATATCATTTTACTTAAAGAACTAGCATATTACTTACTTACTGAGCATCCTATCAGCAAAGAAATAAATAATTTTAAATGATTCCATGTAAGAAATATTTTAAAGAAGGAAAGCTAAGAGGTATATGGGATGACTGACTCTAACCAAGAGATATTAATCTCAGCCTATGTATTGGCTAAGATTCTTGCAGTAGATTCTTTAGATCATTCTAAGGAATCTGCAGGATTATTGCTTGGATATGTAGATGATGATGATAAAACATTAGTTATAACTGATTTTGATACAGGTAAACAACAACAAACCTCTACATATGTTGTAATGGATGATGAAGCTCTAGTTCAAATAGCAGCAGATTTACAAAATAGAGACGAGAAAATCTCGATCGTAGGCTGGGCTCATACTCACCCTTCATATGGGTGTTTTCTGTCTGGTACTGATAAGAGTACTCAAAGGATATATCAGAGCCTCTTTTCACAAGCAGTAGCTTTAGTAGTTGATCCTTCAAAGTACTATAAATCATCAAATCAAAAGGATTTAGAAGTAAAATTCTTCAGAATGATAAATGATTTAGATTACAAAGCTATTCCTTTTGGTTTATACTACGATGATGTTACTACACACTTAGCAAATCTAGTAGAATTTGACATTAAATGGGAATTACCAACACTATCGCCAGAAGATGTAAAGATACTCCATCAGAAAATACAATCAATTAGATCTTCTTCAATGCTTGAAAGTGATAAACAGCTATTACATGGTTTAGTAGAAACTCTAAGTACATCTTCAGAAGAATTTATTTCGTCAAATGAAGGAAAAGATACTCTGGAATCCATAGATATGAAACTTAGCCACATAATAAGGGATGTAAACTATATTTATGGCGAAGAAACTTCTAACTTTTATGCTGTTCTAAATGTAATTGCTGTAATAATTATAGCTATATCTTGGTTATTAGCTGCATTCATAGCGTAGTAATATCTATTGAATAGGTAAAGGTAGAAGAGTTTTTTTAATAAAAAAAGTTTACTTTCTTGATGCCTCGGATTCAAATAATACCAGTACCTGCAGTTAAGATAATTGAAATGCAAGATGATTTGTTCACGATTTTGATTGAATCATTAAAACAAGCTAATATAAATCTAGAAAATGATGATATCCTAGTTATTGCTAGTAAAGTAATAGCAGTAACTGAAGGTAATGTGAAATTTTATTCTTCAATAAGTACATCTCTAGATGCTATTGAAATAGCAAAAAAAGCACATATGGATTCTGAATTTGCTCAAGTTATTCTTGATGAATCTAATGGTAATTTTACAGGCTCGGTTCCTGGTGCTATAACAACAATAAATCAGTACGGCCTTCTTGCAAATGCAGGAGCTGATCAATCAAATGCTGGTGAAAAGCAGGTCATTCTCTTACCTAAAGATTGTAAAAAATCAGCTGAAGAACTCCATAAGAAACTCTTAGAAAAAACTAGTTCTTTTGTCGGAGTAATTGTTGCAGATTCAAGAACAACTCCTTTGCGATTGGGTACAGTAGGTTGTGCCTTAGCTACTTATGGATTTGAATCTCTTCTTGATGAGAGAGGGAAAGATGATCTGTTTGGCAGAAAGATGCACATAACCGTTCGTGCAATTGCTGACCAGTTAGCAACAGCAGCTGAAATTGTTATGGGTGAAACCAATGAAAGAACACCATTTGCAGTTATCAAAGGATATCCGATTAACAGGATTGCAGCTGATGAAGAAATAGATCTCAATACTCAAATTACAGCTGAAAAGTGTATGTTTATTGGCCCATTTTTAAAGAAAACTGGAGGAAAATAGTGTGATTACTGGATTTCTAGGTTCTTTAGAAGTTGGGGATAAAAAACCTACTCGAATTGTTGGTGTAGTAAATCTTTCTTCAGCTTCGTTTTTCAAAGGTTCAATTGCAGTTTCTGAAACAGATATTAAAGAGAAAGTTCTTGAGATGGTAGTTGCGGGAGTAGATTGTTTGGATATTGGTGCTCAGTCAACTAGACCAATCCAAATTTATGGGGGAGAAGGTAGGGTCGATAAAAACAAAGAAAAAGAAATCATTGAATCTACTTTGAAAACTTGTTTTGATGTCTTAAGTAGTTATAAACATGTTGAGATTTCTGTGGATACTCAAAGGCGAGACGTAGCTGAACTAGCTCTGGATATGGGCGTTACAATAATTAATGATATTTCTGGATTCAAAAAAGAACCTGAAATTGCTAAAATTATCGCTGATTATAATGCATCAGCTGTAGTGATGGCCGCGAAAAAAGAACCTGGTGATGTATTTACAATTGATGATATTCTATTCGAATTGAACTCTAGTTTAGAAATAGGATTAAAAAAAGGGATTCAAGATAATAAGCTAATAGTTGATCCTGGGATAGGAAGCTGGGAAGCAAGAGACTATAAACATGATTATAACATAATTAAAAATCTTGAAGAATTTAGGAAACTACAAAAACCAATCTATGTTGGTATAAGTAGGAAAACATGTATCGGAAAAGCTTTGAATGGTGCTCCTCCTGACCAAAGATTATTTGGGACATTAGGGGCAACAATATTAGCACTTGTAAATGGTGCACATATTGTAAGAACCCATGATGTCAAACCAACTTTAGAAGCTATTCGAGTTGCAGAAGTAATCTTAAATTTTCAAGAGTAATTTATTCTATCTTTTTGAATGTAACTCCTTCATCTATTTCTACAATATTCACTGGAAGCTTAAGTATATGCTTAAGTCCATCTGCAATTGCTTCTGTATTGTCTTTTGTCATTATAACAACACTTCCCCCAAGTCCAGCTCCAGTTAATTTACCTCCTAGTGCACCTAAATTTAGACTCTCTTGCACAATTTTGTCTAAAATAGGTAGTGATACTTCAATCCCTTCTTTGAGTGCAAAGTGTTGTTTTGTTAATAATTCACCAAGCATATCAATATTCATTGTAGTTTTAGAGAGCTCTTTCTCAGCTTGCGTTGTATACTCTTTGATAGAAATAACCCCAGTTAGAACTCTATATTCTTTTTTAGATAACTCTCTTTGATATTGAGTTAGAATTTCAGAGGAAAGATTGGGAAGTTGTAAGTTTGATAATTTTTCGAAACGCTTTACAATTTTTTGAATCTTCTTTACTTTCTCTCCATGCACATTACTTGTAAGTTTAGGCGTTTGACTATCAACAACTATCAAATCAATATCAGGTTTGTTCAGTTGAACTACTTTAGGAGGTTCAATACTTGAGAGTTTGATTATTTCCCCATATGAACATGAATATTGATCCATCCTTCCACAAGAAACTCCTAGAATATTGTGTTCCGCATCATAGGCGAGCTCTGCGATTTGATTCTCTCTTAAATCTAGATTTAAAATTCCACTAAGATTCTTAACCCAACCTACAAGAAGTGCTGCAGAGCTTGATAGACCGCTTGCAATAGGAATTTGACTTTCTATAGAAACCTCCAGAGATGGAATAACTAAATCAGGTATAAGATTTCTTAATGACAGTATTCCTGCTTCTAAATATGCTTCTAAGCTACCTCTCTTACTTGATAGAGATAAAATTGAATTGGAAATTGTTATTTCTTTATTCAAATCTTTGCTTATAACATGTATCTTGTCATTATTTGATAACATAGAATGGATTGATAGTCTGAGATTTATTGCTGCCGGAATAACATCTAATTTGAGATAATCTTGATGTTCTCCATAAAGACAAACTCTTGCAGGTGATGATGAATAAAACATTGTATTCATCAAAGTCTTGTCTAATCAGCTTAATAATTCTTATCGTCTTTTAGACAGAACTGGCTTTAAAATAGTGTTTTCTTTTTCCGACGTAACAAAGTATATAAAGAAAATTCGTGAAATAAAACTGGGGATACTTTGTCAGAAAACCTACTAGATCGGGTCTTTAAGATTTCTCAATATATAAAAGATGATGAATTTAATGTTCAGAATCAAGAATTTAGAAGAGACCCCTGGACAATGGATCCTCTACCTGAATTATACATCTCTTCTGAAAAGCTGAACAGCCAAGTTGCACATTTAGTTCAGATTATTGGTGCTGGAAATTCAATTAATTCAATAAGAGGTGATATTAAATCTGGAAAATCTTATCTAATGCATTTGCTAAAAGATGGTTTAAAGGAATCTTTATGGAAATATACTGAATTTGATAAGATTCATGTTCTTCTATTCAATGAAGAAGATTTCAAAGAATACACATTTACAAAATATGTTCAGAAAATATCTGAAAATGTTTTGAACAAATTCTTTCCTACTAAAGAATTAAACACCTATGAATTACAGAACTATGTAAAGAACACTAATTCTTTGATTGTAGTTTTATTAGATGATTTTATAGGTGACAAACTGCGTGATATCTCAAGTGATACAGCAAAAATTCATAAATCCCTAAAAGGGAATTTTTCTTCTATAATTTCTTTCAATGTAAATGATATGCCTTTAAGTCTTACAGGTTTGAAACAGAAAGATTGGGATCATTTCACTTATTCTATAAGAATACCTGATCTTTCATTGACAGAAGCTAAAAATCTTATCCGTTCAAGAATGTGTTATGCTCTCAATAAAGCATCATTCAGAGTAACAGAAGTCTTCGCTGAAGAGGCAATAGATAGAGCATGGAGTACAGCTAAGGGAAATCCTTGGATATTAATATCAATTCTTTCAAACGCTTATACTTATTCATTAAAGAAAGGATCAACGACCGTTAGAGAAGTAGATGTGTCAGAAGTAATAGATCTTTTTTCACCTTCAACAGTTCAGGATGGGCTTGAAGATCACGATAAGTTCATGATACAGCAAGCTCTAAACAATTTTCCATACAGGGAAAGACAAGTGTGCGAGTATCTAATGCATAAAGATGCAACTGCTAAAGAAATAACTATTCAGCTTTATGGAGAACTTCCTCCCTCAGAATATAGAAGTAAATATATGGGAACCAAGAGTTTTCTGAAAAGATTGAAGGATAAAAATGTCGTTGTAGTTGCTGGAGAAAAAGGTCGTTCTTTATTGTTCGGGTTAAATCCAAAAATGAAAGAAAGATTAACTCAAGTGACAAGTAGGAGTCAACAAAAGGTTTCTGATGAACAAGAAACTGTTGCTTTTTGAAAAATAAATAAAAAAGAAATGAAAATCATTTCTTAGAAATTGATTTGAAAAATGCTATTATTCTGAATATTATATAAGCTACAAATAGATTGATCAGAAGTAAGAATGTATATTCCGTAAAGATTGCAAAAACAACTGGTAAATTTAGATAAAATGTAGCACCAGCATCTAGACCCAAAATAACAACATTGCTTAGAAGTAAGGTTATTATTAATGGAACTAAGTTTAACCATAAGAATGATCCTTCGAAATTAAATCTCATTCTGTCTGTTGTTCCTTGTGCTCTTTTATAAACCATTATTCCCATTCCAATACCCATAGCGAAACCAACAATTGGTAAAATATAGAAGATATTCAAGTATTTTACAAATGTAAAATCACCAGAGGGTAATTTCTGAAAGATCATATTCATGAACTCAACATTTGTTTGTCCATAAATAATCGCGGCATCAGTTTGTGTGTAGGTAAATCCAAACACTTTCATTAATATCATGAATACTAATCCAGCTGCGATACTCAAGAATACTACAATCTGTCCGAATATTTCGTGTTTATTTGAAGTAACGGTTGTAGAAACTCTCTTTCGGGAAATTATGATAAATACTATCATATAGATTATTGAAAATATTCCAACTACCGTGTCATAAACTGGAAATCCACCAACAGATTCTCCAAAAGCTATTCCAAATCCTGCATTTTGAAATGCTTCATGTGCAAGTCCAAAGCTTAGATACATACTTGTACCCGCACCAATTAATCCTTGTAAACCATAAATGATACCTATCCAAAGCAATGCTGTTCTACCAGTCATTTCTACAGTGGCAAACAACCCTGAAAGCAATGCTGTCATGAGATACATTACAATTATTGCCCAGTAACCAGCATTGAAGAGATTGCCATAAGCAGCAGCAGTCTCATATGGGTTGTAGAAGGAAAGTATAGCTGCAACAGCTAAAAAGATTGAAGATACAATATTTTTAGCAACAGCAGAACACACCATTATAACGGCAAGAGTGAAGACAATAGTTGCTGGAGAAAGCCATTGTTGTATAGCTGGAATGTTGAGAAGCTCAAGCCAAGGAAGAACAAATTCAGTTACAGCAATCAATCCTACACCTATAACTGTAGTAATAAGTGCTCTAAGGCTGAAAAATTGTCCGAGATGAAAGAATTTTGCATCAGTCATAAACATCGTTCTCTTATTATTTTCTAATGTACTTAACAAATATAAAACGTATGTAAAAAAAAAGGTTGTGATGAAGGAAGCAAAAAAATTTCACTTGTTGTATATAGTTTTATCCTACTGGGAAACCATTTGTACTTCCATAACTAGGTATTAATGACAAAATTATCTTTTGAAACTATCTCCAATTGACATCAAAGTAGCACCAATATAGGTTACCAAACCCGAAAACGCTGATATTAGGATTACCCATATACCAGGGATAACAATATTGAGTGGTTCATAGTTACTTTGCCATATTCCTAGAAAGACAGTTAACAAAATAAGTGCTGCTAGCATAAATCCTGTAAGTGTTAGGTACGCATTCTTTTCCTTTTCTCTAAATGAAGCAGAAACAGATCCTAATGAGAAACCTCCAAGTATTCCTATGCCTAGATAAAACAAGAACCACCAGT
Source organism: uncultured archaeon (assembly GCA_964590855.1). GTDB lineage: Archaea > Asgardarchaeota > Heimdallarchaeia > Heimdallarchaeales > Heimdallarchaeaceae > UBA460. Next base: position 15,567 of record CAZPXJ010000009.1, on the reverse strand, counting down.
AACCTTCTGTCAATTGAGTAACAGAAATTATAACACCAAAAATACCAATAGCTGTTAAAGCTCCTCCTATAAATGCTGCTGGGCGAGCCATATAATCATCTCTACTTTGCTTACATCTTGCTTGCTATATTAATATTTCTAAATTATTTTGGAGAACATATTAGGAAGGTATTACTTCTTTTTCTTTTTAACTTTGAATCTATCAAAGACAGTAGATAAAGAAACCTCCAAGTTTTCTAGAATAAGAATGAGGTGAACAGTTATCGCATATAATCTACTTAAGATTTGGATATACTTATTTTGTTTTACAAACCCTAATTCGTTGTAAGTAACCACTAATAAGTATTATCTAGTAGAAAAGAAAATAGAATGAAGGATTTTGATTATAAATCCATTTTTTCTAGTTGTTTCTTGATATCAGCTACTTTGTCTTTATTCAGAGAATTCAATCTCCAGAAAACTATTGCACCAATCAATACCAAAATTGCTGGTACTAATCCTGTATGAAAATTAATTCCCCACAAAGCTAAGTCAGTTTGAGTCGCTCCTTCAGTAGTATCCAATCCTGTTAGTTCATGAATTGCCCAGAATGATAAAGCTTGAACTGCATAAGATAATCTTCCAAAGAAAGCTCTGAATCCCAGAAATATACCATCGTTTCTTTTTCCTGTTTTGACAACTATTTCATCTATTGAATCAGCCATAGCTGGTGTCATTATCAACCAGAATCCGCCAAAACTCATTCCCCAGAAAACCATGGCAATAATGAAACCTAATTGTGTTCTTAAGAAAATTAATGGGATGAAACATACAGAGATTGATAATGCTGCAATTGTGATCATTTTTTGGTTATCTTTAACCCGTTTTATTAAGTAGTACCATAGAGGAATTGCTATTAAAGCTCCTACTAGCATCCCTGCAAATATTAATGTTGTGTCGCTCGATTCTCCAAGGAAATACTTTCCTACGTAATGTATGCTTCCCGTTAAAGACATGGTTGCAGCCTGGTAGAAGAAGAATAGAAGGATAAAAGCTACATAATTTCTGTGAGAGAAGGCTTTTTTTAACTGAGTGAAAAATCCTTCTTTAGGTTCATCAGATTCGACACTCTTCATATACCTTTCAATCATTTTTGGTGTTTCTCTAACACCGGGAATCATAGTAAATATTAGAATAAAACCAGCTATTGAAAATACCCAACCATTAGTGATAAAAGTAGCTGTGTTGTCTATCACGGCGATATTAAGAACGCTATTCTCCAGTATGAATTCAGGAAATAATGATCTGGTTATTGGGTTGAAAACACTATAATCAACTAAGAAAGTTGGTAATAATGCTCCTGCAGCAATACCTAATACTCCAATAACAATAGCTATGCTAGCAGCTTTACTTCTAGTTGAATGGCTTCTAAATTTATCAACAAAAGTACTTTGATAATTAACTTCCCACACAGAGTAAAGGGTATCGTATAAACAAATAGTTATCAAGAGCCATGCAAAAACTGCTCCATCGTTTCCTCTTATTCCTAGTGGGACTGCGAATATAAGTACAAATGAAAAAACCCAGATTAGCGCTCCAATTATTATCCAGGGGAAACGTCTTCCAAGTTTATTTGATAACCTTGTCGGTTTTTCAGTCAAGAACCCAATTATCGGATCATTGATTGCATTCCATAAAGAATAGATAACTAAGGCAAGAGTAACCATCCAAACTCTTAACTGTAACTCAGTTTCGAAGTAGAAAAACACTAATGCTCCAAATGCCCCCGTAAAGAATTCAGCAAGAAATTTACCTACTCCATAAGAAGACATTATGCCAGTTGAACGTAAAGAAGATACTTCTGCAGATTCAATCTCAGCAGCCATATTTCATTGAAATGAAAGTTGAATAAAAAGATTCTGCAAAAACTAAGCGAGAGAGTTTTAACTTAGTAAGTCCTTGCTTATGGCACCATCTTTCATTATAAGTTGTCTTTGAGACATTGCTGCTAGTTTAGTATCATGTGTTACAAAAATCAGTGTCTTGTTATTTTTCTTACTTAAATCAATTAACAATTGAAGAATTTTTTTGCCAGTATTTGAATCTAAATTGCCTGTTGGTTCATCTGCTAGAATGATTTCTGGATTATTTGCTAATGATCGAGCAATAGCTACTCTTTGTTGTTCTCCCCCTGAAAGTTGTTCTGGTTTATGGCTTCTTCTTTCAAGTAAACCAACACTTTCTAGCAAATGATTAACTCTTTCCATTCTCTCTTCCTTTTTAATATTAGCAAGAATAAGTGGCATCTCAATGTTTCGCTCAGCATTAATTTCTTCAAGCAAATTGAAATTCTGAAAAACATAACCTATTGTATCTCTCCGTAGTAGACTTAATTCTTTGTCTGACATATCAACCAGTTTTTTGTTGTGGATTTTTATAATTCCCGAATCAACATAGTCGAGAGCACCTATTAGATTCAACAACGTGGTCTTCCCACTTCCTGATGGTCCAACGATGGATACTATCTGACCCTTCAAAATCTCTAAAGAAACTGAATTAAGAGCTTGAACCTCAACTTCCCCCATTTGATAACTCTTTGAAACATTTGAAACAGAGATTACACATTTAGCCTTGGAGGATTTTTGCTGCTTAGTACCCTTTTTGGAAGTGGTCATTTATTGTATTATATTTCTTAACTTATTTTTGTGTATCGATTGGAAATCTATCTTTCATTTTTTCGATTTCGTTATGCCAAGCATCCTCTAAATCTACTTCCATATAGATACATAATTGGAGAAAAAGAGAAAAAGCTTGAGCAAATTCTCGAGGAAGCTCTTCTTCTGTTGGTCTCTTATGACCAACATCATCCTTGTATTCAGATTCGAATAGTAGATAATTGCCAATCTCACTAAGTTCTTCGTAGAGATGAAGAAGCACATTATTGGCAGAAAAATCTAACCAGTTTCGTTGTTCCAAAAAATCATAAAATTTATCTTGAATCTCTCTAAGTTCCATTGAACCCCCTTCATACTTGATATTTTTTCAGTGTTCTCTTTGTAACTTTTGTTTTACAAATAGGACATTCTTGTTTTATTCTTAACCATTGACTCATATGGTCTTCATGAGCAAGGTTAGTACAAGATGGACATTCAACTATCATGTCTCCTCTCCTAACTAATCCTTGACAAACAGAACATTTAGCTGGCATCTGTTGGCAGTTGCTGCAAGCATAATAAGCAGATTTAAGCTCATGACCACAATTAAGACATAGATTCTTCTTCGATGGTAAACTGAGTTTCCCTTTTCTTTCAAAATAGGCTGCTGTTAAAGTGCCGGTATAGAACCCTTGAGCAACTAATTGACACATTATCTTAAAAACATCCAACGGATGCATGTTTGATCTTTCTGCAATCGTAGATAGTTTTACTTTATTTCTGCGTATTTTTTCAGTTTCATTTACAACCTTAATATAAATCTCCCCAAGTTCTCGCAAATCTAAACCAGGAAGATATTTTTGATGTGAATTTAAGTAAACTGATGTTCCTCTAATTGACACATTCAGAATTCCAGATCCTACTAATTCATAAATGATATTTTTTACTGCAACATTGGACTTTTTCCAATATTTCATTATATTACGAAGAGATACTCGAGTGTTACTAATTATGTATCCAAATACCTCTTGATAATGAATGGGTAAATCATTCAATTGTACAAGAGGGGGGAATATAGGGATTTCCTCAGGCTCTAAGACATTATTGGAAATTATTCCTTTGATCAATCCTTTACCATAAAAACTATACATTTTTTCTTTTGCATCAAATTTGTCTATACCCAACGATATTCCTATCTCTTTTGTAGTAACCTGTGTTTGTGATATAGCCATCCCAAGAACAATCTTTTCCCATCTTTCTAAAGTTCCTTCTTGTGCTCTAGAATATCTCCTCAAACTATCGATAAAGATTGTTCCCCCTCGCAAAGTACATGTAACAAATCCCTCAAGAATTAACGTGATTATGCCATCTAGAATTTCTTCAACGTCCCTATTCATCATTGCTGATAGTTTCTTCAAAGGAATTCTCTCTTGAGTAGAGAGTAAACCAAATAGTGCCTCATAATTAAATAGTGATAAAGACGCCATCTCTTCAATTGTTTCTGTTGGTTTTAAATCAGGTGTAAACACTGGAACAATTTTTTTGTTGATATTAAATACAAATTGAAATGTTCCCCTAGCAGTAAGTAGTGCTAAAATCTGCACAACTTCCTTAGAATCTTTACCGATATATGTTGATAATTCCTTTATACTTACTTCTCCTTTTATTAGCGTGAAACCCACTATATCTCTTTCTTCTCCTGTTAATGCTCCAACTGGTAAAATACGTGGTGCGATGAGATATTTCTCTATATTCACAGTTAATTTATCCGATCCAAATAGCGTTGTTGAGATATGAAATTTGGCTTCCAATTTTCTATAATGCATTAAGGTAGTTATTCTTTCTAGTATATATTCTTCAGGAAAACCGGTTAATTTTGCTACTTTTGACAATTCTGCATTTCGTAGAATCATACAAGTACCAACTAAAACTGTGTCATCTTCATTGATTATAATTTTCTCTGTTGGTTTCCAAACATAGCTAGCAACAAACTCGTTGTCTTTTAATACACCTACCAGTACTCCTCTGCTTACTAGAAAAGAGAGATTCTCAATAATCTCTGTTTTAGGTTTTCTGAGAATTCTTGATATCTCAGATAAAGATATTTTCTTTGTTTGTGCTAACAATCCGAGTATAGATTTTCTTAAAGCATTCAATCTTCCAGGGTTAACAGAAGGATATCTATAGATGGATGCGAGAATGAATTTGTTCTTCCTATAATATCCTCGTATAATCAATGCTTGAATTAAAAGCTGAATATAATCTTTTATAGATTCTTCGGGAATATTCGCTGAATCTGAAAATGAAGAGATATCAATTACTCTGTAAAAATAAAGTTGAGTTAGTATCTGAGCTTTTTTACTCTTACTTAGAGATACATCAGGAAGTTCAAGTTCCTGAAAATCTAAATTGTAAACATCTTCTCTTTCAAAACTCAGTTTTTTCACCCAGAGTAATTATCAGATATTGGCTTTCGTGACTTATAAAGGGTTTCTTACCTCTAGTGGCCACCATTCAAAATATTGCTTTTAAAAGATAAAAAAAAAGATCTGTAGGATTAAGTTCTTTCTAGATATTTTTCATATTCCCATTCCCACTCTTCTGCTTCTCCAATCTTTTTAGCTTCTTCATATTCCTTACATTCTTTTCGCTTAATCCTAAGAAATATCTCTAGCAGTTGATCTCCGAGAACCTCCTTAACAAAATCACTTTTTTCTAGTGCATCAAGAGATTCTGAAAGACTACTTGGTAATTTAGAAATTCCCATTTCTTTTCTTTCGGTTTCAGATAAATGTTCGATATTTTTGGTTGTGGGTTCTATGGGTTCAATCCTATTCTTTATACCATCTAAGCCTGCTGCTAAAAGTAGGGCTGAAGCAAGATAGATATTTGTGGCCGCATCTGTAGCTCTAAATTCAATTCTAGCACTTTTTTCATAACCTGGTACTCTAATTAGAGCAGTTCTATTGGCCACACCCCATGACTTGTATACTGGAGCTTCATGACCCGGAACCAACCTTTTATAGGAATTGGTCGATGGATTAAATATTGCAGTCATAGCATCTACATGTTTTAAAATTCCACCCACAAAATAGCGAAGGGTGTCACTTATTCCTTTTTCTTTGTCTGCAAAAATATTTTCCCCATTCTTAGTGAGATACTGGTGTATGTGAAATCCATTACCTGCTAATTCAGGAAAAGGTTTTGGCATAAAAGTACCGATGACATCATTGAATAGTGATTCAGCCTGTATTATGAACTTAGCAGTTTGTGTATTATCAGCTTGTATTAGAGCATCAAAAACCATAAATTCAATTTCCTGCTGTGCATTTCCAACTTCATGGTGTATGGTTTTAACTTGAATCCCCATATCTATCATATCTGAAGCTATATTTCTTCTAAGAAATCCAAGTTCATCAAAAGGTAGGGTATCCATGTATTGACCCTCTTCAAAAGGTTCAAGATTATAATCTAAAAAGTACCATTCAAGCTCTGGTCTGGTTTTATATTCAAATCCAAATTCTTTTGCTTGTTCAATGACTTTTTTGAGAATGTTTCTCGGATCTGTTGAGTGGGGTAGATTATCATTACCAAATATGTTGCAAATGAATCTAGCAACTCGTGGTTCCCAAGGTAAGATTGCTAAAGAATTCAAATCGGGGACTATTTTCATGTCACTTTGTTCAGTTGCCAAGAACCCAAGAGATGATCCATCTACTCCTGTACCCTCTTTCATATGATCCCATATAGCTGCGGGGAATTCAACTGATTTTAATTCTCCGAAAACTGTAGTAAATTGAAATTGGATAAATTCTATATTGTTTTCTTTGATAAATTCTTTTACATCAATCATTACGCTCATCCATGCTAGTTATTGGTAAGAGATAGGAATTTCGTTGATTTAAATAGTTTTTTGAAAGTCTGTAAGCGAATCAAATCAATACGTTTTCGACAATTATTTAAAGTAACACAATGAGGGTGCACGAAGATTATGGGTATTCCCACAAGATATTGGATTGCATATGGTGTTGGTGAGTCTGATGTTTCTAAATTGGTAGCGATGGATAAAGCCTACATGAATTGTGGTTTGGGTTACCAAAACCATGTTGTAGTATCGTCAATCCCGCCTGTAGAAAGAATCAATCCTCAAATTCATAAAGATAAAGGAATTACTTTTATTCCTCTCAATGGTGAGCTGAAGCTGCTCCCTTTTAGCGAAGTCATCTATGTTGTAAGAGCTATGAAAACAGGAATAAAAGGTGAGGTTCTATGCAGCAGTGTTTCGCTAACTAAAGTTTCCACAATTGTAGAAGGAGAAGAACATCAGTGCATGCTAGCATATGAAAGTACAGGTACAGATCTTAATAACACTGAACTTGAATCACTAGCTGGTCTTATAGATATGGTTCAAGAAAGAAAAGCAATAGTTGATGAAACTTGGGGGAATGATGGATATGAAACATTTTGCTCTTCACTGGAAGTTAGCAAGAAATTCGGGTGCTCAGTAGTATTTGTAGTATTTGATCCATTTACATACAAATACGACTAAAATCTAGTAGAAAATAAAAATCATTAGAAATAAAGCTTAAAAATAGTTTTAAATACCACTACCAAGCAACACTCAAGTGAAGATATATGAAAAATAAAAAAATATACTCGTTTACATTCATTCTCCTTGTTACTATTACTATAGGACTCGGACAATTGACAGATTTCAAAGTAGCTGCTGAAACTGACCCTACAGAACCTGTTTTCGAAGGTTTTACTGCAGAAGGATACGACAATACCAATGCTATTAATTTCATTGAGAATACAGAAATCACTGTTGAATATTCCGTTGGTCGTTATGCTGGTGTCGAAGGTGTTAACATCTATGGGTTCGGATCAGGATTAAATATTACTCCTACAGAAGGATTAGCTCTCAATTTTTCATATAGTCTTAAAGAGCGTACATATTATGAGGGTTCCTTTAAACTTACCAATTTAACACAATTCAAAGGATATTCTTGGGTTGGAGATATTGCAAACGGAACTTATGAAGAATTGGCTGTTTTCAATCATCTTGATGCATGGCACTACTTATATGTAAATGAAGATGGTACTCCACCAGAATTTGCAAGAATTTACAATGCATCTTCAACAACAACTCCTGGAATTTACAGAGCGACTGCAAATAAAACTGAAACACCAATACTGGTTGTATATCGAGTGTATGGCGGAAGTCCTTCAGATCTTGTAACACTTGTAACCTCTGTTTATAGAGATGTAATTTATAATACTTCTATCAACATATTCTCTGGTTCAATCGATGTTATTCCAATGAACTTTTCAGTAGAAGAAGAAACCTATGTTGAATTTAATGCAACAATAGATTTTACCGATAGAACTCTTTATTTCTGTGCGAACAACTCATACGGTTGGGATTCTTGGGATTCTTCTAGTAATGAACTTCGAAGCCAAGTGAATATAAAGGCTCTATACAATGGTTATGATTTTTACTCTCAACTGACATTTGGTGATGTTGTTACAGATGTTGATGATATAAGATTGAACATAACTACATACAACACAACAGAAATAGAATCATTTGGAATTAATTACTATGTTGAAGAGAGTATAGATAATGATACCAGAGTTGTTCCTTGGACTCAAGTAGGAGCTACTTTGAATCAGACCTATGTTGAAATTAATGACGCAGATAATAATGATACAGTAAGAGAATATCTTGTGTCTCTTGGCAGTTTTTCTGCAGGCAACATCTTATGTTATGAGGCTTATAATATCTATTATGGTGAATTTTACAACGAAACAAATGGTCGTATGAATAAATTAACTATCTATGATTCAAAACCCTATCTGACTCTCTATCCAATTAATAATTCGTACATTAATAGAAACAACATTACTTTCTGGTACGACGCGGAAATTGCTAGAGGAGAGATAACGGAAGCAACACTTGACTTTGGTGATGGATCACCATTTGAAATTCTTGGGGTTGGTGAAGACAATATCACAAGTCATCTCTATCCTGAAGTAACAGGTGAGTTCAACGCAACTCTCAATGTTACTATCAATATTATCAGAGAAACACAAGCACCAATTTTAATTAATAATACTGTTAGTGTTCTAATCTATCTAGATTTTGAGGCTCCAACTCTAAATATTGTTAGTAAAACAAATAATGAAACAGATATAGTTGATGGATATGTCGAGCTTTATTTTGAATATTCAGACGATTATACTGGTGTACTAAGAGTGTGGGTTTTCTGGGGCGATGGTACAGTTCAAAATGTTACAGGAGATACATTTGTTTATCATCATTATACAAACAGTTCTTTTTATACAATCACAATCATGGCCGAAGATAAAGCTGGTAATCAAAACAATGTTACAATAACTTACAATGTAGTGCTACCTGAAGAATTAATAATCACACCGACACCATATGCACTAATTCCTGCAATTTTTTCAATCATGCTAATTGGATATGTAGTCAGGAAGAAAAAAGGTCAAAGAACATAGAGTCTTTAATCCTTTTTCTATTCTATTTTTCTAATTAATTCACTCTATCTCTTATATCTTTTATGGGTGATTGGACTCTATGGATTTTGTAATTAGAGGTCTTCTACATCGATTTTTATTTTATTTATACAAACGCTTGTCTAATTGATTATAAATATTATGTTACAATTTACAATGTCTTTTTATTAAACTGCATTTTTCTAACATTCTGAATTCTTTGATTAGAGCGCGTCTACCCTATTTAATTTAGTTATCTTTATATAAGCTCATGTGTATCAGAAGTTAGAGTGAGTAGTGTGAGTGAAGAACGCTGTCCCAATTGTAATTCCAGTGAGATAATCAATGATTATACTCGTGGTGAATCCATTTGTAGCAACTGTGGGTTAGTGGTCTCCAAGCTAATTGATACATCTCCAGAATGGAGAGCTTTTACTGGAGAGGAGAAGGCAAATAGAAGTAGAACAGGTTCCCCTGTATCTGCATTGAAATCTGATTTTGGAATATCGTCTCAAATAAGTTTTGGAAACATAGACATCTTTGGTAAGAAACTCGATCCAAATGTTATGGCTAAAATGAGAAGATTGAGATGGTTGAACAGAAGAGATTCTCGTTCCCAAATCAGAAACTTGAGAATAGCTTTACGAGAATTAAGAAGGATTGTAAGTCAGCTCGAGTTAAGTGATGAAATAGCTGAAGCATCAGCTACAACCTATAGAAAAGCTTTGAAAGCTGATCTTATCAGAGGAAGAAGCATCGAATCGATGGTGGCTGCAGCAATATATATAGCTGCAAGACAATATAACAACCCTACAACTTTGAAGGATATTGAAAAACACATCAAAGCTGATAGAAAAGTTATTGCTAGATGCTTCAGATTATATGTTCAAGAATTGAACATCAGACCAATACCAATCGATCCTGCTGTTCTGTTAGCTAAATTATGTAGTGAACTAGACTTAACAACTGCAACACAGAATGAAGCACTGAAAATTCTAGAAGAAAGCAAATCAAGAAGATTGGATATGGGTAAAAATCCTTTAAGTGTGGCAGCAGCTGCAATTTACATCGCTGGAATAAGAACTGGAGAGAGAAGAACACAACAACAAGTAGCTAAAGTTGCTAAAACCACTCCTGTAACATTGAGAAATAGATTCAGGGAAATTGTTGATTCCTTGGAATTAGCAAATGTTATTGTTAAGAGAGGTGCGGCTAGTGCTCCTGTTTATGTTCGTGATCCCTGGAAGTTCTAACACCATTCTTTTCTTTTTAGTATTACCCTAATGTTATTACTGTATTAATTCTCTTTTAAGAATAGTTTACATTTTGGATATTAGGTGTAAATATTGGGTATTAGGCGAAAGGTTTCACGAAATACCACAGATGAAGTCGAGGAAATGCCTGTAATTCAGAGCACTCCTGGAGTAAAATTCTATTCATTAATAGATATAGTGAAAGCCGAACATATAATGGATGAAGTTAAAGACGGGAACTTAATATTCCTAAATCTAAGCAGAATTTCTGCATATCCTGAAAGAAAGAGTGAATTCTTACAATCACTGAAAGATTCATCCGCTAAACTTCATGCGACATTAAAAATGGTATCAGAAGAAACCCTGATGGTTGCACCACAATCAGTACCTGTTGAGATTCGCTCACTATCTCCATCAATGATGAAAAAGAAGAAAGAGTAGAAATGGTATCCTAAGGAACTGAAGTGGATTAAGGACATTTTTCTTAAGATACATTGGATTCAATTATATTGTAGATTTTTGCCATAATATCTTTGACATTTTCTAAGTTAGGTCCACCACCAAGAGCTAAATCCCCTTTACCTCCTCCTGAACCTCCTACTAAAAGTGATAATTCTTTCACTATTTCAACGACATCTGCTTTAGATTGTGGGCTCTTACATCCAACAATTGTAACTTTCTTGTCATCAGAAGAAACGAGGATACAAACACCATCATCTAAGTTTTTAACAGCTGCTGCTGCTCTTACAATCAATTCTTTCTGATTTCCTGATGTTTCTTGGACAATTACTTCTGTTGACTTTATTGTCTTCGTTTCGATTTTTGTTGAAGAATATTGAACCTCTGCAATTTTCTTGTTTAGCGAATCAATGGTTTTCTTTTGTTCTTTCCATTCTTTGAAAAATTTATTAACAGTTTTTGGAAGAATCTTGGGTTCCACACTTAGAATGCTAGAAGATTCTTTCAAGAGTTTTTCTTGATTCTGAATATACTTTAAAGCTGGCTCTCCTGCTAAAATGTCAAGTCTAACAATTCCATCTTGTATCCGTTCGCTTCCAACAAGCTTGATAAGACCTATATCACCTGTGTTATCTAAGTGAGTACCACCACATGCTTCGGTATCCCAATCATTAACTGAAACAATTTGAAGAACTTTTCCAGGAACGACACCTCCTTGATATATTTGAAAACCAAAATCTCTCTCAGCTTCATCTCTATCTCGTTCTTTCTTTTCAATTGAACGTTTTTCGAATACAACTCTGTTTGCTAGAGTTTCGATTTTTTGAAGTTCTTCGAAAGAGATGGATTGATAATGAGTTACATCCAATCGAGCTTTTTCTGGAGTTTTATCTGCTCCTGCTTGCCAAATATGATTCCCTAGAACTTCTTTTGCAGCGTTATTCACTACATGAACAGCTGTGTGATGTCTCATAATAGCAAGTCTTCTCCTACCATCAATCTCCCCCTCAACTTTGGCACCTTTTGCAATACTGCATTTTTCTCTTAACTTGTGGATAATAGTTGTTCCAATTTTGAATACATCGATAACATTGTACTCCTTATCTTCAAATCTAATTTTTCCTGTATCGTGAATCTGCCCTCCTCCAGTAGGATAAAACAGTGTTTGATCTAGAATAAGATTATAATCTTTTACTACAGCTATAACCTTCGCTGTGAATTTGGTCTGATACACATCATTATAATATAAAGGAATGGTAACTTGTTCCCTATCTATCTTCAAGGCTTCTGGTTTAACCTCCCCCTCTTTCTTTAATTGCTTAGAAAGATACTCTTCAATTTTAACATAGAAATCATCAGGAACTTCAACATCAACATTTTTCTCTTTAGCTAATTCTTTAACCATCAGTGGGTTAATACCATTGTTTTGGTATAGATCTACTAAAGTTTGGAATTTTATCTCTTTACTTTTCTGAAGAAGTTGGTTTACTATTCTTCTTCCAGAAACCTTTGTGTCTTCATATCTCTTAACTTCAAGATCAATAATCTTGTGAATTTGATCCCTATTTTCCTTTACTCTTGGATAAGATACGGATAAATGGTCAATCTGCATATCAAATAAATCAGTTAGAGAGAACTTCAACTTGAATAATTCTTTAAGTGCAACAATTCTACGAAGAAGGACTCGTAGATTATGTCCTCCTCCAACATTAGAAGGGATAGCCCCATCTGCTATAGTGATTGACAATGTTCTTGCATGATCTGCTATCGCATACATCGATTCAAGGGGCCCAATCTTTTCAATCATCTCATCATAGGACATCCCTAATTTCTTTGCAAGTTCGATTCTTTCATCTTTTAAATCTTTAACTTCTTCTACCGCTAATAATCCAGATAATCGACTATACTCAAGCAACAATTTTAGATCAATACTGTAATCGTTCTCTTTCTTTAGATACTCAATTGCTTTTGGAAAGATTGCTTCATAAATAGTTGGAGTTCCTTGGCTAAACCAAGAGGTTCTTTCTAAACCCCATCCAACATCGATGACTTGCATATCTAAATTCTTGACTTTTCCATTTTCAAAACCATACGCAATGAATACATTGTTAACAAGTTCAGTTCCATAAGCCATTGCTTCTAGATTAGGACCAAAGTTTCCACCACCTGACCAAATACCTTCAACATAACTGATTTCTTCTGGTTTAAGTCCCAATTCCTCAGTAAGATATCTGAAATTTAAATCAAGACAATGATCCATCCAGTAACCTCCTGTCAATGTTTTGGAATTAAATGCATGTTGACCAAACATAACAAAACTTGTTAAATGACGAGCAGTTTTACCAATGTTGTCAATATCTGAGAATTCTCCTCCGGTTCTTATGCACATCTGTGGAACAACAAGAGGATTAGCAGGGGGATCTATAACGCCTTCTAATACCCAAGGTTGAAAATCTGCTATAGAAGCTATAGTGAAATCCATATCAGCTCGCCATCTAGAAACGACTGGATAATCCATTATTGCTGTATGACCATTCTTAACGAAGAAATCTGTCAAACTCTTAATAGTTTGATCAAAATCTAGATTCTTTCCTTTTTTGTTTAAGAATTGATAACCTCCAGCACAACGAGTGTCTCCACATGTTTCCTTATCTGGTACAAGAGTCCAAAAATTATGATCACAAATAGGGCATTGTTTGCGAATGAAACCTTTCTCTGTGAAAAGCTCAACTTCATAACTTTCTTTTTTGAAATTCTTTCTAAGCTCGTCCTTGGATATTGACATAGTAATTCTAAAAGCAAGTGAAACTATAAAATATAAAAAGCTGTTCAACAAAAACAGATTTCATTACAATAATCTTTTAAGAGTTTAATTCTGAATTTTGATATGGATAAAATTGAGATAAAAGAATTCCAGGGGCAAGAGGATGAAGCAATTGAAATGGCTTTCTATGCTTTTTATCCAACTCCTGGTGATTTAGAAAGACTCACAAAAATGAAACATTACTTTAAGGATGATACTTCCTTTATTCTTTATGAGAATAATAAACCAGTTTCAGCATTGATTTGTAAACCTATTCCTCAAAATGTTCGAGGTAAAATAAAACCAATGTGTGGTATCCAAAATGTTGCTACAAATCCAGAAGCAAGACGCAAAGGATATTCAAAACAACTAATGAAAAAATCTTTCGAACATATGAAAGAAAATGATTATGTTTTTTCAACTCTTTATCCTTTCAAGGAATCATTTTACGAAAAATATGGTTTTATTAGTTTTCCTCAAGTAAAGACCGCGATTTTTTCACCTAGGCAGTTGGTACCTTTATTAGATTTAGATCTTCCAGGAAACGTTGAAAGACTAAGTTTCAAGGATGGTTTTGAGATTTATGAGAAGTTCATAAAAGAAGTCCAAAACACAATCCATGGGATGGGGATAAAACATACAGCAGAGATAATCAGATTCAAAGATAACTCAAGTGAATGGTTAGCCATTGCTCAAGTTGAAGGAAAAGTTGTGGGTATCATGACTTATCGTGTTGCAGGTTTATGGAAAGAATTCAAAATTCGAGATTTCTTCTATAGCAATTCTTTGGGTAAATATTTGCTATTGCAATTTTTAGCAATTCATGGAGACCAAGTTAAAGAGATTCATATGATAAATATCAAGCCAGATGACACTCCTGAAACTTGGATTAATGATACATTCTGGGGAGAGAATGGTAAAATCATCTCCAGAGAATGGGTACCAACCTGTATGGGTCGTATAGTTCAAGTTAAAATGATGTCTGGATTAGAAGTAGGTGAAGGTAATATCTCAGTAAAAGTAACTGACGAATACTGTGAATGGAACAACAAAACATTCCTTTTGAAGAGTGATAATGGAGTTCTAGAAGTTTCTGATACAGATCAATTTGATTGTGAGATGACAATTCAAGGATTATCAGCAATTGTATATGGTTGTTACAATCTAGATGATTTTGAATACAAAGGATGGGGACAAATATCTGAAGTTGCTAAACAAAGAATCGAAAAACTTTTCCCCAAGAAATCACCATTTTTACATGCTGATTTTTAATCCTCTCTTTTTATCTTACATCATTGATTCCCATACTGTAGGTGCAGAATCAGGATAGAATTTATCTATATCCTTGATTACTATTGCTATCTGTCCTGTTTTACCATGTATTGAATAAGGCATCCTACTGACTCTTCTGGTATCCATTGTGACTTTTCTATCTATTCTTGGATATCTACGAAGGATGAATTCTTCTGACAGTTTTCTTCTAACAATAGTATCATTTGGAATTAGAATGTTATACTGGTTATGATCAAAATTGTCTATTGTTTTAATTCTTTCAATAATCTGATTGGCTGAGCGAGTTGATATTCCAACTTCCTTTAGAATTTCTGGTGTTGCTCTATCAAGAAAGGCTTTTGCAACAAGAGCATAAATTCTATTTCTTAATGGTTTAGCTTCATTAGGAATTTCTTCTATTGATTGTGTTCTTTTCTCGTCGTGAATAAATGTAAGATAATTTAGAATTGCAACTCTTTGTGCTTGATCAAAATCATGAGTGATTTTATCCATTACCCATCCATGAACTCCTCTTCTACCAGAGAAAAACCAAATTACCTCTTTAAAACCAAAATCCTCTTTCATAGTTTTATCTATCAAAAGAGCAGCTTCTTGAACAAGCGACCAA
>CAZPXJ010000008.1:25011-45064 GCA_964590855.1 uncultured archaeon | reverse complement strand
AGGAGTAGACAAAGTAGTTCTTTGTCCCAGTGGGACTGATCCAGATGTTACATTTACTGTACCAGATATAGCTTATAGGAAGTCATCAAAGATATGGTTCTTTCACGTCTTAGGGAACATCTTTTATCTACGCCCTCATCATAAAAAGATGCCTGAGCCAGATAATGAATATGTTTTTTCTTTAGTTCAAGAGTATCCTGATAGATTAATCCAATATTTTTGGATACATCCACATGATTCAGATTTGGATGCTAAACTGAGAAAAAACTACGAAAGAATGTCTTTTGCGGGTATCAAACTTCATCAATGTATGATGAAATTTTCTAATTCAGATAGAGGAATGGAAATCATATCAAAATTTGCAATTGAGAAGAACATACCAATTTTCATACATCTCTATAATTACAGGGAGATGAGGAAGTTTGTCAAACTTGCACGTAAATTTCCAAAAGCAAACTATATTGTTGCCCATATGATGGGGTTCGAAACTGTTGCAAGAAAAGGAAAGGACTTGAAAAACGTCTACTTTGATATTTCAACCTATTTCATTATTTCTGAGAAAAGAATTCACTTAGCAATGAGGAAGTTTGGAGATGATAAAATCTTGTTAGGTACTGATTCTCCCATAGGTGACCGATGTTTGGAATTGAACATAAAGAAAATTAAAAAAATGGATTTAACAGAAGATCAAAAGAGAAAAATTTTGGGAGAGAATTTAGCTAATCTCCTTGGGGATGAATAGAAAAGGTGTTCTAACTTTATAAAGTTTCAAAGAAATATCCCTAAAAGAATTACAGTAATAATCGAAATTATTATTAGACTTATAATTCCGTAAATTTCTTTCCAGTATTTCAAATGTCCCATATATATAGCATGTTCAGGACATAGTTCGAAACAGCATACACAAGAGAGACATTTTTTATAATCAAACATAGGTCTTTTATTTTCTTTGTCGACAGTTATGGCACCAACAGGACAGATATTTTGACATCTGAGACAAGCTTTACAACCTTCACCTATATACTTGGGTTGTTTTGCTTTTAATTTCCACATTCTGCCTATAGGTAGAAATGAAAATGCTCGTATAGGGATAGAAAATTTACTTTTTACATCATTGATATTCTCTCCAACAATTTCTATGTCTTCAAGATTAGCAATTCCCAATCCTCGTTGAGAAGCGATTTTGGTTGTGGGGATTGATAATGGCTTTTCTTCCATCACCATTGTAGCAACAAAATCAAGAGCAACTGCATCTTTACTTGCTAAAATCAGATTCATCTTTTTGGGATTTCCATTAGTTGGACCAAATCCTTCCATAGCTATTTTTGCATCTAAAACATTCATAATGACATTTTCTTTCAAAACTGAATAAATATCAACTAAGCATTGGGCAAAATTATTAGCTGTACTAGATATCCCATGAACTCTCTTCTTTTCCATTCCAACAACGCAACCAAAGAGGTTTTTGATGGCAAGAGTTACTCGCGTAAGAGCATGAGTTTTCATTTTAGGAACATTAATTATATCAGATGTAAGAGCTAACCCTGATAGGTTAACATGAGAAAGCCTCTCATGATTGTCGATATAAACTTTTTTTGCATTCGCTGCTAGACTTACTACAGGGACATCTTCTTCTTTTTCCAATTTTTTATATCCTGCTTTTTCCAAAACAACTTTTGTTTTAATACCGCTTCCAGAACTATCACCTACGGTGATCTCATGGCCTTTTTCCTTTAGAAGATTAATTAATGCTCTGATAATTTCAGGATGAGTAGTCACAGCAAGTTGAGATTCCCAAGTTTCTTTGAAAGTTATAGCATTGGGTTTGATGAGAATAGGTTTGCTGTTTTCGTGTACATCCTCTATCCCACCTGCAAGCTTAACTGCTTGATAAACAGCTGACTTTATATCGTCATTTTGAATTTTGACAATGGAAACCTTAACTTTCATGGTCTTGTATTAAAATGTCTTGTAGAATAAAAATATAACTATCGATTTTATGTAAAAAATAAGAAAAAAGGTAATATTACTTAAAAGGATTCTTTGATTTGTTTCATTGCTTGGTTTATTGTCTCAACAGAAGTAGCATAACTGAATCTCAGATATCCTTCTCCTCCTGGACCGAAAGCTGAACCGGGTAAGCAACACACTCCAGCATTGTATAAGATATGATCAGCCATTTCTCTTGAGTTCATCCCAGTCTCCTTAATATTTGGAAATGTGTAAAATGCTCCTTGTGGAGATAGACATGAGAAATTAGGAATTGCATTCAATCCTTTTACGATGGCATCTCTTCTCTCTTGAAAAGCTTTCATCATTCTCTGGAGAGGTTCTTGCGTACCTTTGAGAGCTGTAATTCCTGCTTTTTGAACAAAGGCTGTAGTACAAGAAAGTGAGTTAATCATTAATGTACCCATTTTTTCTATAATCTCTTCAGGACCCACTACATACCCAAGTCTCCATCCAGTCATACTATAAGATTTTGAGAAACCATCTAGAACAACTGTCCTTTCTTTGGCTTCATCTCTAACGGATGGAGTATGAAAGGTTGTTTCATATAACATCTTAGAATAAATCTCATCCGAGAAAAGAAAAATATCATTCTCTTCTGCAATTTCAGCTAATCTTTCAATTTCATTCTTTGTCATGACTGAACCTGTAGGATTTTGAGGGCTGTTCAGTATGATGAGTTTAGTTTTGGGAGTTATCTTTTCTTCTATATCTTCAGGACTCAATCTGAATTCGTTTTCTTCTTTGAGAACAACAGGTACATCCCCTGCTCCTATGTATTTAACTACTGACCCATATGTAGGAAAACCAGGGTCAGGATAAATAATCTCTTCACCAGGATTCACAAGACTCATCATTGTAAAGAAAATACCTGGTTTTGCTCCAGGTAGAACGAGTATTTGTTCTATACTTGGTCTAAATCCACGAGTTAGCTCTATCTCATCTTGGATTGCTTGTTTTAGTTCAAGAATTCCAGTAGCTGCAACATAACCTGTAATATTGTTCTCAATTGCTTCGTATGCTGAATCTTTGATGTGTTGAGGAGTAGGAAAGTCTGGTTGTCCTATTTCGAAATGTAAGACTTTCTTACCTTCACGTTCTAAAGCTTGTGCTTTTGCTAAGTATTCAAAAGCTCCTTCACCAAGAATTCTGTACATTCCATCGGCTATTTTTTTCATTATACTCAACTGATGCTTTATTTGTGATGTAGTTTCCTTGCAGCAATAAATGAAATGCCTTCCTTTGTCAATGCTTTAGCAGTGTTATTGATTGCAGTTTGTCTATCGTAATAATTCTGTAAAAGATGATCCCAAATTCCTTGTTCTGTGATTTGATCTTTTGACAAGAAGTAATCAAGAATATCGGAAGGATGTTCTCTTGTAGGATCTATATCGACAGGTCCGCCTTCATGCTTTGCACTAATGTTTTTTACTTTCTTAGCGACTTCTAACAGTTCCTGAGTTCTATCATAAGGTTGTCTAACTATTGATTTCCAGGTTTCGATGATATGATGCTCAAGTCTAACAACATCTTCAAAACCAAAATTCTTACGGATATGAGAGCTCATTTCAATAGTCGCATTATTAACAGCATTTGAAAGATTGAATCCAATAAGAGGACTAGTTCCATCTGCTCTAGCAAATAATTTAGCAGTCATCAAGGTCCATAATACAGAATATGGATTATCGTTACCCATATAGACTGAAATTTTGAATTCATTATTTATTCCCATTTTGTAGAGCATATAACCAAGAATAACAGTTCCAGGATTAATATTCAGAACACTTTTTACACCATAATTTGTGTAATAATAGAGAAATTCATCTACCCACTTTAAGGCACAATCATTTGGTTGTCCAACTCCGCCGAAATAACCAGTTATAGTTGCTGGTCCGCCAAGATGAACATTTATAGGCATACCATCAGGACCAGGCATTGTCCCTTTTGTATCCAATGTTTCTACTCTTGAAGCACCAATGATATCTACTGCCGCTGTCATTGCAAGTAAATCACCATCTTTTTCTTGCTCCTTCATAGCTCTGACACGAATGATTCTTCCAGGCATCAGTTCTTTGATGTCAATCATTTTTTGTGCCCCTTTAATCAGAAACGGAAAATATTGACATGCTGATAATTCGAGTGTAACAGCTAAGGATTCATCAAATTCGACTCTATCTACTGCATTACCAAGTACTTTTCTTCTGTAATCACTAACACTTATGAAAGCCTCATTATCTCGTTGTTTAATTAACCATTCCAAATCATCTATGTAAGCTGGTTGGACGGTTTTGAGTTTTTTGTAGATGCTCTCAAGTTGTCTAGATTCTTCAAATTTCTTGTTTATCTCATTTACTCCTCCATATTTATCAATTATTTGAATTAAATCATTGATAAATGGATTGTTCTCGTCAAGAAAGAAATTTTGAACAGAATCCAAGTTTTCTTTCGATATAGCTAGTTTCTCTCTAATGTCACCCATATTTTATTCCTCCATGTGGACTAGAATTTGTTTTTGTGTAATTATTATAATGAAAACTTAAGTAATTTTAAGTATATCTCTCAAGATTTAAATCAATCTTGAGTTTTAATCCTTTCAATTGCTTCTTTTGCACTGTCACTAACAAAACGATTACCATCATTCACTAGTTGTTTGAGAATTTCAAAAGCTACTGAATCCTTCGAATACCCAAGTGCGCTAGTAGCACACTTTCGTATAAACCATTCATCATTCTGAAGTGCTTCTTGCAATAGTTTAAGAACCTCATTTCCTCCGATCTTTCCTAAAGCAATTGCAGCATTTTCCTTTACTTCTTGATATTTATCCTTCATCAACAAATCGTAGAGAGAATCTATGGCTCTTGAAGTTTGCAATTCACCTAAAATCCAAGACAACTTCGATTTAATCTCACTATCAGAATCTTTCAAAAAATAAATCAAGAGATCTTCATCAAGATTTTCAAGGGTGAATAAATCATCCCACCTTTCCTTCGCGATAATTTCTAGGGTTTTTTCTCGCTCATTAGCTGGAACCCAACCTAAGTATTCCAAAACAACTACAGTTTCTGCCCGTACTTCCCAATTTAAATCTTCTAGTTTATTAACAATAGCAGAAATTTCATCCAAAGCCATTAGCTCGCCTAGTGCCCTTATTGAATTTCTTCTAACCTCCCATTCTTGATCATTCAAACTACTTACCAATACTTCAGTTGCAGCTTTATCGCCTATCTTCCCTAACGCCCAAGCAGCTTTGATTCTTACCTCCTTAACGTCTTCAACTAGCAGTTTCATTAGATGTGGAAGAGCAAGTTGGTTGTTCTGATTATCCACTATTGTATCAATGGTGAAAATTCTCACATGAAAATCTTTGTCCATTAAACTTTCTAGTAGACTTTCCATAGCATCTTCTTCAATCATTAGAATCACTTAAAGCTTCATCCAAGTTCTTTGAATCAATATACGACCAGCTTTCAATAAGCATCTGATACTCAAAATATTCCTTTTCATTAGTACTACCAGGTCGTTTTGATTTTCCTGAGAGTTTGATTATTTGTCCTGTTGCTTTGATTCTAGTACTTCTATGAAGAATCTGAGTTTTGCTATAGATTACTATTTGTTCATTATTGTCAAGATCTAGATATTCAGAAAAAGGAAAATCTTCAAACAACCCAATCATGTGCTGCCAAGGAATTGTGGAGATTACACCTTCAATAGTAATCGTTTTATCTAAGCATTCCTCAAAATTGTATCTCAAAGCTACCAACCTATGTTTAGGTTATATACAAAACACTATTTTTAGATTTCCCTCAAAAAACTCTTTTAATAGCTGTAAGAAATATATAACATAGATTATTCTGATGAACGACCAAAATACACACAAAACAAGTGAGTTGCTTCCTGATAAAATCAAAGTTCTACATGTGGATGATGAAGACGATTTTCTATATCTAACTAAAGAATTCATAGAGAAGATGAGTGATGGAGAGATCGAAGTAGAATCTTTGAAAGATACAACTAAAGTAATTGAAAGATTACAGAGTAATGAAATCGATGTAATTGTTTGTGACTATCTAATGGAAGATCTTAATGGTTTAGATATTCTAAAAACAATCAAGAAGGAAGAGCTCAATATACCTTTTATTATTTTTACTGGACGTGGTAGAGAAGAAGTAGTAATCGATGCACTTAATCTTGGTGCAGATTATTATATCAGAAAAGGTACAGATGCAAGAAGTCAATACACAGAGTTAGTTCATCAGATAAAAACCGTTCTTCGTCATAAGAAAGCAGAAGAAGCTTTACTAAAAAGAGAACTTGAACTGAAGGAAGAGAGAGATCTAACCAAGCTTTATTTGAATGAAGCAAGTGTGATGTTTGTCATACTCAATGCAGATGAAGAAGTAGAACTGATGAATAAAACTGTAACTAATGTTTTAGGTTATTCTGAAAAGGATCTTCTTGGTGAAAATTGGTTTACAAAAGTTTATGCTGCTGAAGTTGTAGACGAAATTAGATTTGGTTTTCAACAAGTGATGATAGGTATGAAAAAGCCTCTTCCATATTCGGAAGTAGAAGCTAGAACTAAATCTGGAGAGAAAAGAATCATAGCATGGCATAACACAGCAATCTTTGATTCAAATGGTAAAGTAATCAAACTATTGGGAGTAGGGGAAGACATAACTAAGAGAAAAGAGATGGAAGCTGCATTAAGAGATAATGAAGAAAGATATAGATCTCTTGTAGAAACCTCACCTTACTCGATTGTTCTTGCAGATATAAAAGGAAATATTACCTATGCCAATCAGCAAGCTGCAATAATGCATGGAGTTGATTCACCAGAAGAATTGATTGGTAGTACATTGCTAGATTTCACTGCCTCAGAAGATCATCACAGAATAATAGAAAGAATGAGAAGTCAAGCATTTACTACCCTTAAAGGAACTTATGAATATAAGATGCTTAAGAAAGACGGTACAATTTTTCCAGTTGAAATGAATGCTACAGTCCTGAGAGGTGAGAATGGTAAACCAATGGGTTTGATGACTCTAGCTAGAGATTTGACAGAAATAAAAGCAACTGAAGAGGCAGTCAAACAAAGTGATGCAAGATATAGGGGGTTTGTTGAAAATTTCGCAGGAATAGCTTTTCAAGGTACAATAGACTTCAAGCCATTTTTCTTTCATGGAGCTGTTGAGAAAATAACGGGATATACAGAGGAAGATTTTGTAACTGGAGATCTATCTTGGGATAAATTGGTTGTTCCAGAAGATATGAATCTTTTACTATCAATAAATCAAGAGTTGCATAGCACACCAGGATTCAGCAATATCATGGAGTATAGAATCAGAAACAAAGACGGGGATATAAGATGGATTAGACAGCATATCCAGAACATAGGCACAGAGAATGAACACGGTTATATTGTTCACGGCAGTCTTTATGATATTACTGAAGAGAAATTAATGGAGGAAGAACTTAAACGAAGTGAAACAAGATATAAAAAACTTGTAGAAACATCCCCTGATGGAATAATTTTAACTGATTTGAACGGAAAAATCATTTTAGCTAACCAGCAAGCAGCTGAACTTTACGGAACTTCTGATATCAGTGAATTAATAGATCATCATTACAAGGATTACGTTCATCCAGATACCCTATCAAAAACTGATGTCTATACAGCAGCAGTCCTTGAAAAAGGGAAAGTAATTGGACAAGAATACAGGTTCATTAAGAAAGACAATTCCTCCATTTTTGCTGAAGTAAATGTTACTAGAATAGATGACTATGCTTGCAATCCAATAGCTTTCATGAGTATTATTAGAGATATTACAGAACGGAAGAAATCAGAATCAAAACTAAAAGAATCAGAGAACCTTTACAGAACCATCTTTGAGAGCACTGGTATGGCGAATCTTATTGTATCACAAGATAAAATCATCAAAATGGTCAACTCTAAATTTGAGGAATTATCTGGATATTCCAAAGAAGAAATAGAAAACAAATTAAGCTGGACACAGATTTTACTGCAAGAAGATGCTATCGAACTTGAAGAGTACCAGAGATTACATGACCAAGATCCAGATTTATCTCCAGAATATTTCGAGATTAAGTTTAACAATAAAGAGGGAAAAACAAAAGAAGCTTATATTTCAGTAAAAACAATCACTGGCACAACAGATTTCATTGTTACTGTACAAGATATAACAAAAATGAAATCAGATGAACAGAAACTCAAGGAATCTGCTAACCTCTACAAGACTCTTTTTGAAGCGACTGGGGCATTCAATGTAATAGCTAACAAAGATACTATAGTAGAAATAATGAATGAACAATTAGCACAGTTTTCTGGATATACTAAGGAAGAAGTAGAGGGGAAGATGAGCTGGACCCAATTTGTTGTTGAGTCAGATTTGGAAAGACTCAAGGAGATAAATAGAAAGAGAATGGAAGACCCTTCAAGTGTACCTGAGAGATATGAAGCTAAAGTTAAGGACAAGGAAGGAAACATCTATACTTGTTTGATTCATGTTGGTATAATACCAGAAACAGAGAAATATAACATTTCAATGATTGACATAACAGAAGCAAAGAAAGCAGAGAAAGAGTTAGTAAAAACTGCAGAGATGTATAGAACAATTTTCGAAGCAACAGGAACAGCCAATATTATCATGGGTCCAAACAGAATTGTCAAACAAGTAAATTCCAAAGTTGAAGAAGTGACCGGATTTAAACCTGAAGAGATTCTAGGTAAGAACTGGTCTCAGTTTGTTCCTGAGGAGACAATGGCTAATTTGCTTAAATTTAGTCGTTCAAGAGCGCAACAACCAGATAATCTACCTAAATATCTTGAAACTAATTTTATTAATAAAGATGGAAAAATTAGAGATGTAATTCTAAATTTGACTTCTTTACCAGATTCTGATGATTATATTGTCTCTTTCTTCGATATAACTGAGAAGAAGGAAATTGAAGAGGAAATAAAGAGATCTGAAATTCTTTATCGAACTGTATTTGAGACTACTGGTATGGCTAATGTTATTTACGATAAAGAAGCAATAATCCTTCTTGTAAATTCTAAAATGGAAAAACTCTCTAATTATGCTAGAGATGAAATAGAAGGAAGAAAATGGTCAGAATTTATACCTCAACCTGAGCTTGGTATGATGGTAGAATATATGAGACAAAGAGCAATTGATCCAAGTTCCGTACCAGAACAATATGAAACCAAATTTATTGATAAAGCTGGAAAAACAGTCGACATTTTAATTGCGATAACTAATATTCCTGGTAGTGACAATAATCTTGCAACAGTAGCTGACATTTCTGAAAGACTGAAAAAGGTCGATACCCTTACAAAACAGAAAAAAGAACTTAGTGACTTTGCCCATCTCATGGCTCATGATATTCGTAATTCTCTATCTTCCATTGAAGGCTATATTGATTTATTTGTAGAAGATGAATCTGAATCAGAGCAATATCTCAACAAGATTAACAAACAAATAGAGTATATGAGGAAATTACTCGATAGATCTATAGAATTAGCAGAAGCGGGTCAAGCTGTGGAAAAATCAGATATAGTAAACCTCAATGAGTTAGTAAAATCCATTTCTATTATGACTATTCCTACTAATATCAAGTTTTCACCTGAACCGCTTTTCTCTGTTCGAGCGGACAAAGAGAAACTATCACAGATAATCAAAAATATCTTTGAGAATGCTGTCATCCACGGACAACCCAGAGAAATTGAAATCAGAGTACAGAAAAAGGAAGATAGTACTGTTCTTAAAATTATCAATGATGGGAAAATGATAAATAAGGAAATCATAAAGGATGCATTTGAATCAGCATTTACAACTAAGGAAAAGGAATCAGTCCATGGATTAGCTATTGTAAAGAAGCTAATTGATGCACACAATTGGAAAATCATTTTGTGTGAAGTTACAGAAAAACCATGCTTTGATATTGTCATACCAAATACAGATATCGTTAGAGGGTAACATCCCTTCATTTTCATTTGATTTTTATTTTGTTGAATTTCGATATTTCATGAGGTTTTTGTTCCATAAGAAATACAGGTAGAGCCTTCCAAAAAGGGGTTCATTCCGAAAAGGAATCATCTAATAAGGTAGGTAAGAGAAAATATCAGAATATTTTACAGAAATAATTACACCTGAAACTCGCAAGAATTTTTGCATCAAAATGAAAAATTAATTAGAGATCATCGTCATCTTTGGAGTTTGTATGGTCTGGTTCTTCGACTTTATTTCTTTGTCTTAGAAAGTATCTCAAACCAAGAATCACTATCCCTACTGGGAACATGATGCCTAAGATCCAATAAACAGTTGAGAATGGTATTATATTATAAAGCATTCCTACTTGATTCGAAAAAGGATATAAGAACATAATTTCAGAATATAGAATTCCATCAAATATCACATGAGAAAACAAACCAATTATCCCCGAGAGAAGTGAAAAATAGATATTGAATTTGGGTAGGAACCTTTCCAATTTTATGAATTTGTAACACAACCAACTAATGAATGTCGTTGGAATAAAGAACACCAATACACCGAGTGTACTATGCATTATTCCATGCATCTGTCCAATACCTGTTATCAAGTAAAATATCGGTTCAAGATCAATAATTACAACTCCAATTAATAGAGCTATCGGATCCATGAAAGGTAGAATACTGAAAAGGAAGATAGCAAAACCGAAATGGATAGGAGTAAAAGGCATTATATCAATATTAGTAGATAAAGTTAAAAATCTGATGTAAATTTTTATTAGGTTATTATTTGACATTCAAAGAAAAAATCCTTGCAGTAATCTTCCTTTTCAGATTTGAAAGAACCATTATGGTTACTGCAATTACAGCAACTGGAGCTGTGTTAGCAGGAGCTGTATGGCAAGATGTTTTATGGATAGCGTTCGCGGGATGGTGTTTAGCAGTTTTTGGTTTTTCACTTGATTTTTGTGCAGATAGAGAACTAGATAAACTTGCACCTCGTGCTCGAATAAGAAAAAACCCCGTAGCAAGAGAATTGGTTTCATTACCTTTAGGATTAGTTTTTTCCTTCACTTTTATGATTGGTAGTTTAATAATAATAATCCTACTCAAGTACTATTGGGGATTAATTGTTTGGGGGGTAACTGTATTCGTAATTGTTGGTTTGGCTTTTCATTGGTTTGATTTTCCAATAGCTAGAGGTGTAACTTTAGGGGGCTTACAACTACTTTATTTCTTTATGGGAGCTACTACAGGAACAATCTATCCTGAAGTAGTTGTCTTAGCTTTAATGTTCTTCTTTGCAATGTTTGGAGGAAAAGGAGTAACCGATATACGCGACTTTCCAGAGGATCAAGATACACCAGTTAAAACATTCCCAAAGAAATATGGAATAAGAAGAACAGTGCACATCTCAGTTGTAAGTTTAGTAATTTCTTATATCTTAAGTTTCGTAGCTTATTGGGTAGGAGGAGAATTGAGTGCAATTTATCTTTATCTTGACATTATTTATTTAGTAATTGGAGTCATCATAACAGGATTCTTCTTCTTCAAAGCATCTCCTAAATTCTGTTTGTACATCACAATGGTTTACATGATGGGGCAAGGAGCATTAATTTGTACTGCAATAATTCTTGGTAAACTCATTGTAATTTAGTTCTTCTCTTCCTTTTGATTGTTAGGAGGAGAAGTACAGTTAGAATGCTTAATAACTCTAACTCAACTGTTTCGGAGGATGTTTCGGTTGGTTCAGGATATACTAGTAGAGGTGAAAAATCATATTCGCTACCATTGAGTAATATTGCTGTTGAATTTAATACTGTAAAAACTGTAGATTCGTTGTAAAACATTGGGGATTGGCAGTAATATAAAGTATTCTTACTTACATACTGTTCATAGTTATGTTCATGGCCATATAGCATTACTTCAATATTGTAAGATTTTCTCAAATTAGTTGCTTGATCATTATAATCTGAATGATAGAACATAACATTGGGGTTAGTACTTATGTCATCCAATATCTCTTTCACATCATCTAGATGAGATGCACTTAATCCTGTTCTTGTCACACTATATCCCAGAAAAGACCAATTAAGATAATCAAAAGTCATGATAGGATAAGACCCCAAATATCGTCTCCATTCAACTGGAGGATCATCGGGAAGAGGTACAGAAGAATCTAAATCATGATTTCCTCCAATAATAAAGACTGGCATATCTAGGAGATCAAAAGCCCACAAACCTAGTTTTATCTGAACACTGGCAGCAAGAGATATTCCTGTTTCTGGATTAACAAACATCTGAGCACTCGCACCTTCAATTAGATCTCCAGTAAATATAGCGAATTCAACATCCAGTTGTTTAAGTTCTTGAATTAGCTTTAGATCGATATCTGTTGCATTGTAGATGTCATATGATGGAAAATGGCTATCAGAAATATGAATAAAATTAAAAGGATAGGTTCTCTCTTCAATAAGATTGACAGAATGAGTCTGATAATCACTCCCTATACTGCAGTTAAGTTGAAGATCGTATAATCCTGAAACATCAACAAGTGATTCAACTTCGAAGTACCATTTATCGTTCACAAAATTTGAACTAAGAATGTTAGCTGTAATTGTCGTATTTTCCTTTTTTAAATTAAACTCCCAGCTGGTTGTATCTGATGCAGCGTCCACGATTATCTCAAAACTTTCATTATAACTTACAATCTTAGGATTACCTTTGTTAGGATAGAGAATCAAGTCAATAGGTCTTGTAACTAAATTGTATCGCGGATGACTTGTCTCATTGAAATACTCAGTTGATGAAGTCGCATTAATTGCATTGAGAATTGGTTTTTGCTCAAATTGGTCCTCAGGAGCAATTTTAGAGGAACTTGTATTTAGAGTTGCGAAAGAACTAGTGACTAATAATAGCAAAATGAAAGATGTAATACGCTGAGATTTGGAATACATTGATACCATATTAACAAGTTTAGAAATAAATCTTACTATGTTTAGGGACATTTTTATATTAAAAAACTCTCAAATATTCCATTGAAACAATTCCTAGTTCTAAAGGGGAATGAAATATGAGTAAAAGGAATAAAGAGAAATGGACTACAGATAATATTCCTGATTTATCTGAAAAGACAATAATAATCACTGGGGCTAATAGCGGTTTAGGATATGAAATTACTCGAGTATTAGCAAGTAAAAAACCTCACATTATTATGGCTTGTAGAAATCTCGAAAAGGCAGAAAAAGCAAAATCTGAGATATTAAAAGAAAATCCTAAAGCTTCTCTTGAAATCATGCAAATTGATTTATCTAAACAGTCATCTGTAAAAGAATTTGTAAAAGAATTTTCAGGAAAACATGACAGACTGGATATTCTCTTCAATAATGCAGGAGTAATGTTTGCACCTAAAGTTATAACTGAAAATGGTCTAGAATTGCATATGGCTGCTAACCACTTTGGTCATTTTACATTGACTGGACTACTACTGAATCTTCTAGAAAAAACAGAGAACTCAAGAGTTGTTTCCATAGCCAGTATGGGACATAGATTTGGTAAGCTCAATTTCAAGAATTTAAACTTTGAAAAGGGTCGATATAACAAATTAATGGCTTATAGTAATAGCAAGATTGCTAACCTATATTTTGGTTACGAATTAGACAGAAAATTAAAAGAAAAAGGAAGTCATGTTAAGAGTATTGTTGCTCATCCAGGTTGGACTAGAACAAACTTACAAACAGCTGGTGGAGCGATAGATGAGTCTAAAGGCCAGATAAGATTCTGGAATTTTATGAATATTTTTTTCTCACAAACTGTTGATATGGGGGTTTTACCTCAATTAAGAGCCGCTTTTGATCCAAATGCAAAAGGTGGAGAATATTATAGTCCTGAAAAATTCTTTCACTTGAAAGGTTATCCAATTATAAAACCTTCAAACAGAAGATCACGAAACAGAAATATTGCAAAAAGATTCTGGGAAGTCTCTGAAGAATTAACAGGTATAAAATACAATCTTTGAAAAAATATAAGAAAAAAAGAAATTAATTATTTTAGTTTCTTTGTTAGAATGTCATATGTAGCCACAGGTTCAAATCCAACAGCTTTGAAATCTTCAGCTTCCTCTTTTTCTAATTCCAATTCTAAATTTAAAAAGATAACAGCCTGCTTGAAACCTTTATCTTTTAGAGTAGATATAGCATCTGAAATTAAATGTCTTTTTAACTCGGAACTCTTACCAATTAAGAGAGAAGTTTGAGCTGTACTTTCAGCATTACCAGATGTAGTTGCACAGTATGCTAGTATTTCTTCACCATCTTTTATTACTCTGTAACTCTCAAGGTTATCGTTGTTAGCCATTCTATTGACATAATTTTCTAAGTTTTCTCCTTCCAAATTTGGATAAGCTGCATTAAGTTGTGATTTAACTTGCTCAGCATCTGTTTCATGATTATAATCTACTATCTTATGATCTGTTTCGAAAGGTATCATTTTCGATAAGTCGCATAAGAAAATGTCACCAGCTTGTCTGGTTTTTGAGAAACCTAGTTTTTCTGCTAGTTCGTAATAATTATCATTTAAGACTGTTTGAGGGGTTTCGATTTCGTCTACTTCCTTCTCCTTAAGGACAGTTAATAATTGATCATATAGTAAATCAAATGCTCCTTCATGACCTGGTAGAACAAAAGCCAAACGTGTTTGTGCTCTCTTGATTTTCTCTTCTTCTACATCAACTTCAACTATGTTAGCACCAATATAACCTACCATTTCTTCTCCTTTGAAACAGTAAAGCCTTGTTTCTGGGTCAAAAGTATCTCTAGCATAGTTTTCCTTCACTCGTTCTACATTAGATTGTCCATAGGAAATCCATCTATTGGCAAAAGTTGTTCCTATTTCTACTTGTTTTTCAATATATGACTCATCATAAGGTTTGATTGTATATTCTGACATGCAAAATCTGAAACTTAAACCCTTATAAAATATTCTAGAGTAAAGAAAAACAAAATCAAAAAAGCGTATTTCTATCAAGAATTAAGAAGGCAGAATCCTATTATAGCTCATAAGAATCATTAATGTGAGTAATCTTGGATAATGCTGCAACTGGTTTTAGTTTAATTGCTTGTAAGAGAATACCTGTAGTTTATAGACTATCAGTTAATCTTAAAGAAGAAATTGATTTAGAACAACTCAAATTAGCAATTTCTAATATTCTTCCACGTTATCCATATTATAGAGTAAGTATCAAGAAAGGATTGTTCTGGGGAAGATGGCAATTGAATCTCTCTGAACCTGAAATTCTTTCAGATGTCAAATATTCCAATAATCACATCCCTTTGGGAACGAAAAACCTTCTTTATAGAATCTACGTTAAGTATAACCGTCTTTCTATCGAATGTCATCATGCTTTGACAGATGGTACTGGTTCAATGATGTTTTTCAAATCGATAATAGTTTCCTATTTACAACACAAACACAAATTGGAAGCTGACTGGGAAAAAATCTTTCATCCAGATGATGAAATCAACCCTCTAGAGTTTGAAGATGCATTTGATAAGTATCTCATAAAGAAAAAAAAGAAACCAGTAAAGCAGAAAGGAAGAAGTTTCAATATACCTATAAGAGCAGAAAAAACAGGGATTTTTCACGTAACAAAGGCAACTATATCAGCAAGTGAGATTATAGCAAAAGCAAAAGAATACAATGTTTCAATTTCTGTTTTCTTAACAGCTGTTTATCTTGATTCATTAAGAGAAATACAACAACAATTAGTCAAGAAGAAGAAAATCAAACCTATCCGAATAAACGTTTCAGTAGATTTACGCAGATTGTTACCTTCAAAGACAATGAGAATATTTTCATTACTAACAACTCCTTCTATTTATCCTAAAAAAGAGCAATTAGACTTTCAGAAGATAATCAGTTCAGTAGAGAAGCAACTAAGAGAGGATGTAACGCCAGAGAAATTTCAAGAAAAAATATCTCAAAATATTCGTAGTCTAAGCTCTCCAATAATGAATATTACTCCTTTTCTAATCAAACGTTTTTTTGCTAGAAAGGGATATTATTTTGTACGAACACCTTTTCATAGTGGAATTCTCTCAAATCTGGGAAAAGTAGAACTACCGGAGAAATTTGAGGAGTACATAGAACATTTCGATGTGATAGTAGGTCCTAGTCCTGTTAACAAGGTTAGAGTTGGTGTAGTAAGTTTTCAAGACAAGATGAGTATAACCTTTGGTAGAGTAATAAAAGAACCACTATTGGCAGAGACTTATTGTAGAAAATTGAGAGAACATTCAGTTGAAGTTAAGGTAAAAAAATACTAAAACTTTACCGTTCTAGAACGAATTCAAAAGCTCTTTATAATAAAAAATGTTGGTTTTAAAGAATAGATTTTCTATTCAGGAGTGGATATAATTGATTAAAAAACATAATTTTAAACAAACAATCTCCTTCTCAATTTTGATACTTTCAACACTACTAATGACACCTAATAGTACTTTAGCTGTACAACCAGAAAACGTTGACGTTGTTATAAGAATTACTTGGTTTGATTCTCTTTTAGTAGACAAGGATGTAGGTGCTGCAGATGTATATTTTAAGATAAAACATGACACCGGAACAAGTTCATCAGGCGTTGCAAAGAATGACTATTCAGCTATAGGCGATTACGAATTAGATAATAATGATTTCGATGGAAATGGATACTACAACCAACAATACTGGGATGTTGATTTGGATACTGGAGATCTTACTTGGACAATAGAAGTATGGGACCAAGATGTTGGTGCTGATGATTTGTTATTTAATGGGACCTTAACAATTAAGGATCCGGGTACTTCAGGTTCTCATTCAACAGATCCTGTTTATGCTTATGGATCATGGGTTTGGATAGGTGGCGGTTGGGTAGATATGAGTTATGGAACAAATAACAATTATATGTACTTTGAATGGGTAGATGGTCCCCTATATGATACTGGAACAGTTAAAACATCTAATGGTCTAAAACTATGGGTATCACTATAATACTCAGTCTAAAATTATAGGATGTATGACTTTGAAATTAAAATCATGCATCTAATTTTTTTACGTCAATAAAAGATTACAACTGATTCGACCTGATGGAAAAAATTAAAGATATAAAAGGAACATTAAGGATTTGAGATGATGAAGAAGTGGCGTAAAACTAAGATTTTAATTCTTTTATTCTTACCACTTCTATTCTCAAGTGTTACTACATATATTGTTTATTCAAGCCACATTATAAATTATCATGAGCATTTCAATATAATAAAAGATAAGACTTTTCCCGATTATTCTATCCTAATCGAGGATGAACTACCTCTTCTTGAGCCGGATTTTGATAGAGAATCATTTCTCAAACAGTTCAAACTAGAGTCAGTAGTATATGTTGGACGTTTGAATTGTGAATTAGTCATCAATTCAAGTACCTATGATACTGAAATTTTTTGGGCACCAGAAGAGTATTATTTGGAACACAGTAAAGTAGCTATTTACGAAAATGAAATTCTTATGGATGAATCAATTCTGAACTCGGAAAATATTGAAATGAACCAAGAACTTTCTTTAAATTTCAGTTATAATAATAACAACCTAACAATATCTACCCAAGTAGGGAATTTCATTGATTCTGGAGATGTCTTAACTAGTCAAGTGACTTCATCGTACATTTCAAAGGTAGCAGAAATTAAATACTTGTTTCTTTTATCAAGAACTTTCGATGAAATGTTTGGAGATTTTTTTGAAAATCTTACAATTCAATATCTGATTTTATTCGAATTTTCTGAAAATATCATAAGTTCATATTTGCCACACCAATTAGATGATTTCTTGTTTGAAAGAAGAATTGAGCTGGATTATTACTTTGATTATACTTATAACAGAACAAATCATATTGAAAGTGTTTCAAGATCTAGTTCCCTGGAATCACAATTTTCTAGTTTCAAAAATAACTACTTAGAAGAAACTTGGTTTCATGTTGCAGTATTTTACATAGTGAGCTTTGGAATTTGTACAGTTGTCATTACTAACACTTCTCGGGGATTTTTCAAATCACAAAAAGAAAAAATAGAATTTTACTATTTAAGAGGAAGTAAAAAGGTTGATTTTCTTCATGATTTCTTAAAACTTGAATCCAAATTAGCAGTTTATGTCTTGTTAATTGGGTTTTTAATATCAACGCTTATGATGGGGATTTTACAACCAAGGTTATTGTTATCTGGTTATAATCATGCATTGAATCTGCTGGTGAATTGTATAACAGCACTCGTATATTGTTCTATACAATTCACCGTATCAGCAGATAGCTTATCGATGATTTACAGAAGAAATGAGAAGAATGAACTATTTGTTCTAAATAAGATATTCATTGCTTTTAAGAATGGTTTACAGTGGATTATCCTTTGTATAGCTTTAGCTGTATCTCTCTACCTTTATCTTTTTTCCAGTATTGAGGAAGTGGAATTTAGTGCAAAATTTTTCTATATTTATACCTTGGTCATATTGGCAGTTTTACTTCTTATAATCTCTAGAAAAGCTATAATTTGGATAGGAGAAAGAGCGATTTCTGTTGTGAATCATCTCTCAAGTGTTAGTAAATATACTCTTAAAATATCAAGAAGAGTGATTAGAGCTAATTCTTTAGTAATTCAGATGTTGATTCTCTTTGGTCTTGTCTGTTCTTTCTTCGTTGTAGGGGTAGACACAATTAATCATTATAATGATATAAATCAACAGAGTAATTCAATAGGTGATATAGTAATAACCTACCCTGATAAAAATGCAGAGTTAGTCAATTCGCACTTAGCAAATTTTACTGAACATTCATTAGAAATTGAGTTCGCTGTTTCATCAATGTCATTTATGATTGATGGATCAAGTGTTTCTACTGGGGTGAAAGTGTTTCTTCTGAACAGTAGTAGTATATCAGATCTTTTGAGTTTGGAGAGTTTCAAACAAAAATATTCTGGTATTTATGAACCAGATCAGTTAATAGAGGATTTCAATACGAATTGGAATTTGTCTATTATTAATAGGGCTTACGCTGAACTCGCCTCTCTTCAACTTGGAGAAACTACTGAACTATCTATACTGATAAGAGATGAATCTCCATTTTATACAGAAGATTGGTATAATATAACAATCTTAGATATAGCGGAATTCATCCCTCTCTTATCGGGTATTTCACAAGAGAAACCCATTGCTATATTAAATAAAGAAATTACAAATAATAGGACAGAAATAGATATTCAATCAATTTACCAAATTCTTTGGCTAAATGACAACAGTTCAGTACAAATTCTTGAAGAATTCATAGAGAATATTAACAAAGAATTGAATCTCGGAATTGAAATTTTCCATGTTGATGATAAAGTCATTTTTACTGACAGATATTGGTTACCTTCAGTATTAGAGACTCTTATACTATCGCTTCTTACAGTTATGATTGTAAGTTTAGCTTTCTTTTTCTATGGATTTTATACAGAAATTATCAAATTTCAAATTCAAAATTTTAGAACATTTTTTGCCCGAGGGTTGTCCATAAAGAAAGGCATTCTTTATTCTGTTCTTCCAGTTTTTCTGTTTACCCTTGGTTATATATTGATGGGTTTTATTATTGGTGTAGCTCTGCTAGCAATTGTACTTACAACTATTCAACCCAAATACTATCTTAAAATTCCAGTGTCCGTGTTTCCATTTTCTTTTACTTTTTTGACGGGACAAATTGTAATTTTGTGCAGTGTATTATTGTTAGTGGGAATAATTTCCTACAGAAGGCTACAACGACACATCCCTACTGTAGATAGGATAGTTTTCACCATTCTAAGAGACGAAGGAGATATTTGAGGAGAAGATATATATTAAGAAGAATAATTCA
This sequence comes from uncultured archaeon, assembly GCA_964590855.1. Classification (GTDB taxonomy): domain Archaea; phylum Asgardarchaeota; class Heimdallarchaeia; order Heimdallarchaeales; family Heimdallarchaeaceae; genus UBA460. Next base: position 25,154 of record CAZPXJ010000008.1, on the reverse strand, counting down.
GGAGAAAAAAGTATGAGCAAAAAGAGCAAAACCATCATTGAGATTTCTGATTTGGTTCACATCTATAAAGGAAAGGTTGAAACTATAGCATTAGCAGGTGTTGATCTTTCTGTCAACAAAGGAGAACGTTTGGTTATCAGAGG
>CAZPXJ010000008.1:15820-25001 GCA_964590855.1 uncultured archaeon | reverse complement strand
AACTTCTGAGGAAATCAATTCGGGATTTGCTTTGTATTGCAGGAATTCTTCAACCAACTGAAGGCAAAATTATAGTTGACAATCAAGATATACTTCAATTTAACCAAGATCAACTTGCTGATTACAGATGTAAGACTGTGGGGTTAATCTATCAATCATATAATCTAGCTCATTTTCTGACTGTCAAAGAGAATATAGAATTCCCCATGTTATTAGCTAAAACTCCTCAAGAAAAAAGAGAAAAACGTATTGCTGAACTTACAGAATTTCTAGAAATAAATAGGTATCTTGAACAAAAACCAGAATTTCTTAGTGGAGGAGAACAACAAAGAGTAGCAATAGCAATAGCTCTAGCGAATAATCCACCAATAGTATTAGCAGATGAACCAACTGGAAACATAGATGTAGAGACAGCAGAAATAATCTACACTCACTTATCTCATATGTGTCAAATCTATAACACAACTCTCGTTATAGCATCGCATGATCCAAATGCCTCGAAATATACTGAAAGAGAGGTAATTCTAACAGATTTAAAACAAAGTAAAGAAATCCAAAACAAATGATAAATACATAAAAGTTATCTATGTAAACAATTGTAAGAGCTTTTCAATATGATTTATCACAGTAAAAAGTGTATCACAAAGTTACTCAGAAATATTGATATCCAACTACTTTGGTAGAATTACTCAATAACTTGTTAATAAAAATTTCATCTTAAAATCCTGAAATATCTTTTGCAGTAAGAAATATAAGTGTAGAACACATTATTTATATTTGAGAATGATCATCTCTAAAAAAATAGCAGCAATAGCAATTTCTGCAGTAATCGTTTCTACAGGTGTTATAGTACCTACTACTCTTGTTCATTTGAATCAGAATTGTAATACAAATCCTATAATTGATAACCCAATTGATCCTAATAATGAAACAGAACTTATTCCTTTTACTGAATCTAAAGTAATTTCTGGTATTAATTTTACATTTGAAAATTTCTTGTGGAGAGACTTCATGCCATGTTTTCCATCTGATCCTGGTGGTACTGATTTAATGGCAGTTATTTATTTGAAAGCAATAAACACAACAGCTTTTCCTAGTGAGGATTTCACATCTGAACGAATGTGGGTTTTTTATCAAAATGAAACTTGGGAGGCTGATTTAGAAATTCAAGAGATAGGTTATCTTACCGCTAATTCTATATGTTTAAGAGCAGATGGAGGACCTAAGTGGGAAACTATGTCATATGTGAATATAACTCTGGAGATAATTCATCAAGGATGTACAAAATGCTATATTTCAGCCTTCAATCAAAGAATTTGGAGAACAGAATAATAATATAAGAAATAATTCTATTTTCAGTGGTTTAGATTAGCGAATTTTACAAAAAAATTTCAACTACCAAAATTTTGGTAGCAGTTCTAAAAACTTGTAAAAGAAAAACCTTTAATTAAAACAGAAGGAGAGTTGTTGTTAGACTCCTATTGGACAAATAGGTGAAAATTATGACTGAAGAAAAATTAACTGAAGAAGAAATAGAGAAATTGTTAGCTAAAGCAGATGCACCAAAAGCAGAAGCTGTAAAGCTACATCCATATTATTTAGGTAAGATGCAAACAGTACCTAAATGTTCAGTATGGGACTTTGACGCCTTTGCGGTGTGGTAAATTATTGAGTCGAGGCTCGTAATCCAAAATACACCCGGGGTAGCTGAAGCTTGTAGAAAGATTGCTGAAACTCCAGCCAAATCCTTTACTATGACCAACAGAGCTAACACAGTTGCAGTAGTTTCTGATGGAACAAGAGTATTAGGACTCGGCGATATTGGTCCAGAAGCAGGACAACCTGTAATGGAAGGAAAGGCTTTGCTTTTCAAATATCTTGGGGGAATCGATGCATTCGCTCTAAGTATAGGTAATCCTTATCCTGCCGGCGGTTCTGATGAAATAGAAAGACTTACTGCAGAAGAAATTATTAAGTTTGTAAAATTACTCCAACCTTCCGTAGGTGGTGTCAATTTAGAAGATATTTCCAAACCAAAATGTTATTCTGTTCTTGAAACATTACGTAATGATCCTGAAATTACCATCCCAATTTGGCATGATGACGCCCAAGGGACGGCTTCTGTTGTTGTTGGAGGTGTTATTGGTGCAGCTCATCATGTTGGCAAAGAACTTGATCAACTCAAGGTTGCTATGCTTGGAGTTGGTGCAGCTAATACTCGAACTGCTTACGTTCTTGAATCAGCTGGTGTTCCACTTAAGAACATCGTTATGGCCGATTCTAAGGGTATTATTACCAAAGATCGTCCTGATATTATTGAACAGAAGGATTATGATACTTTCAAATACGATTTAGCTCAAAAAACAAATGGAGAAGGTTTATCTGGTGACTTTGGTGTTGCTACTGAAGGAGCTGATGTTTTGCTTTCTGCTTCCAAATCTGCACCCAATGTTGTTAAGAAAGAATGGATTTCCAATATGGCTTCCGACAGTATTGTTTACGCTTGTGCCAATCCTATTCCAGAAATCTGGCCATGGGATGCTAGAGAAGCTGGAGCTAAAGTTATTGGTACCGGTAGAAGTGATTTTGATAATCAAATTAATAACAGTCTTGGTTTTCCTGGTATCTTCAGAGGTACTTTAGATGTTAATGCATCTACAATCACTGATGAGATGTGTGTAGCAGCTGCTCAAGCAATTGCTGACATTGCCATTAAAAAGGGTACAACAGACAAATATGTTATTCCATCCATGGATGAATGGGAACTTTATCCATACGTTGCTACAAAGGTTGGTTTGAAAGCTATTGAACAAGGTGTAGCCAGAACTATCTTGGAAGAAGATGAGTTACTTAAAATCGCTTCAGAGAAGATCAAGTATGCTCGTGATCTAACCAAAAGCATGATGGACACTGGTTTTATCAAGCCTAGAATCTAAAACTCCTTTTCCTTTTCCTTTTCCTTTATCTTTTTATTTTCAACTTTATTTCCTTAGATTTATTAATACATCAAGTAGTCATTTGATTATGTCCTTCATTGTTAAAGAGTTAGAAAGTGAGGTTGATTGGAACTTCTTCAAAGAGTTAGACTATCAATCCTATATAATGACAGTTGCAGATGCTTACAAATTATCAGAAGAAGAGCTACGTCAAAAATATGACGAGTTTGATAAATCAGATGGAGTAAATCCTCGAGAATCAAATCATAAGATTTTCATTTTATGGCATAATGAAGAAACTAGAGCTGGTCTAATTTGGTTGTGTAATAGAGAACCTTTCTGGAGATTCGAAAAGCAGCATGTATGGATTTACAATCTTCATATCACTCCTGATTTCCGTGGTCAAGGATTAGCTCGTCAACTTATGCATAAAGCAGAAGAATGGTGTTTAGATCAAGGATTAGATACAATAGCTTTACATGCTTTGGAAGACAACACAGCAGTAAGAACTTTGTATGAGAGTCTAGATTATAAGTTAGTTGAAACTCATAAAGAAAGCTGTTTCTATGAGAAGAAACTCTAACACTTTCTAGTTATAATTCTAGGCTCGATTTGAACTATTCATTAGCCTTCTTCAAAGGACTTATATTATATTTTGAACTATTTCTAATAGGATGTCTGGTAAGCAAACGATAACAGAGTATAATGAGTTCTTTGATTCATCCCTTATGTCCATTATCATAGTGCAAGACATTCACAAAGTTGTATATGCAAATAGAACGTTCTTTGAAACCACCGGATATCCAACAAATGGTTTGGTGAAACTCGATCTTTTTGACTTAATTCATAAGGATGATCACGCACTTATTCAGGAACGAATTAAACTATTAGAAGCGGGGAAAAAACCTGAAAAATCAATGCAAATAAGGATTGTTCGCAAAGATGGAACAGTTGCTCTTTCTAGAATTCTTGCTTATGATATTGTATTTGAGGGTAAGAAATCTCGTCTTTTAGCTGGAGTAAATATTAGTTCTGAACCACTATTTGATCAATCACCCGAGTTAGTTAATTCTCTTTTAGATACACTAACTAAACATAGTGAATTAGGATTTTGGGTAGATGATATTAATGATCATACAGTTTTCATTAATGATAGATTATGCAATTATTTAGGCTATACTTTGAAAGAAATCCAGAATCACTCTGTGACTGACTTTTTACATCATGATTCTCGAGAGGTTTATTATCAAACTCTGAAAGATAGAACTGAAGCAGACATCCCTGCAAGTTCGTATGAACTGATTCTTATTAATAAAAATGGCAGACCTACTACATTTAGAGTAGTTGGTTCTCTATTGTATGATCAAACTGGGAATTCGATAGGTTCAGTAGGGTTCTTTACAAACATCGAAGCTACGAAGAAACTATCACTTACTGTATCAGTATTGAACAAATATGCCCTTTTTTCAAGATATAAGAATCTTTCTTCTTTTTGGGAGAATGTTCTAAATGATTTAATTGAGATCTATTATGCCGATGGAGGTCTAGTATTTCTTGATGGTGAAACACTAGCACAAAGTGGATCATTTTCCTCCGGATTCAATCCTCAGAATATCTTGGAGGATTTAGCAAAAGGTGGAGAAAATATAATCCATCTAAAAGACAACTGTTCAACAATAAATGAGAATGCTAGTTCTTGTGTAATTTCAGCATTGCATCTCAACCAGATACCTGCAGGTTTTATTCTTCTCAATTCTTCTATCAAAGAATTATTTCAACCAGAAGATATTGATTTAATTACAGCTTTTAGTAGCCAGATATCTCTCAATTATGAACACCACTTCCTTTATCTTCAGAGCGAGGAGGAAAGAGAGCATGTATCATTACTCCTAGACATTATCTCACATGATTTTCTAAATGCAAACACATCTGTTCATGGTTATTTAGAATTATTGAATCAGAGCGCGGGATCAATTGAAACTGAAAAATTGCAAGAATATATAGTTAGGAGCATAAGTGTTGTAGAAAGAAGTGAAAGAATTCTACAAACTGTGCAACAGTTAACCAAAATCCAGAAAGAACGAAAAACAAAACGTCTGATTTATATTAAACCTTTACTTGAAAGTGCAATCGAATTACAAAAATCATTTTTCCAGCCTAAGTCTTTGAATGTTAAACTCGATTGTCCAAAGAACGAGAATGTTATTGCTGGTGATCTCTTAGAAAATGTCTTTGAAAATGTTCTAAATAACAGTATAAAATACTCTGACGATGATATGCCTAAAATTGACATTACTTGTCAAAATCTACATATTGATGGCCAAAAAATGGTTGAAATAAGGTTTACTGATTATGGAATAGGAATACCAGATGACATTAAACCTATGTTTTTCAAAAGATTATCCAGAGGTGATCATCGTTTCCAAGAGGGAACTGGGTTAGGATTATACATGGCTAGAGTGATTGTTAGTTCTTACAATGGAGAAATTCGTTTTGAGAACAGAGTTGCAAATGATTACACAAAAGGAACAGTAGTAGTTATTATACTTCCAACCGGGGGATAAAAATGGCAACAATATTTATCATAGACGATGAAGAAACCATTCAATTCCTCTACAAAGAAGGTCTAACCTTAGAAGGCCATATAATAATTGGGACCGCTCATAACGGTTCAAAAGCAATTGAGGAAATTAACAATCTTAAGAAGTATCCTGATGTCATTATTCTCGACTATCGAATGCCTATCAAGAATGGTCTTGATACTCTAAAGGATATGAAAGAGCATAAAATTATTGCAAAAACTAAGATTCTCTTTATCACTGCTGACCCTACAGTAAAAGAAGCAGCAGGGAAGCTAGGTGTTACTACTTTTATTCAAAAGCCATTCAGCATTATTAAGTTAGGAAAAATGATAACTGATATGGTGAAATGAGATTATTTCAGATTTTTAAACAAGAATAATATTTTTATTACATAACGTGTTGCTATTAATGATTATATGTTATTACTAGGTCCAACAGAAGATTTAGAAGAGGAAGAAGAAAAAGGAACACGAACAGGTCCTATTGAGAGAGACCTTGGAATTATAGGTTTAGGTCCTGCAGGATTAACTGCAGCTTTGTATGCATCTAGATCTGGTGTTTCAGTAGTTGAACTAGGACTTGATTACGGAGGTCAAATGGGTCTAGCCATGGAAATCGAAAATTATCCTGGATTCGAGATGATTTCAGGTATAGAATTAGCAGATAAGATGAAAGCACAGGCTGAGAAATTTGGAACCAAAGTTGTTTATGGTGAAGTTTCTGTTATTAATAAAATTCAAGATGGTCGTTTTCACGTAAAAAGTGACATGGGTGAATTCATTGTAAAAGCTCTAATCTTAGCAACTGGTGGAAGACATCGAGAACTAGGGGTTCCAGGTGAGAAAGAATTCGTAGGAAGAGGCATGTCATACTGCGCGACATGTGATGCAGCTTTCTTCAAAGAAAAAACTGTTATCGTTGCAGGTTCGGGTGATGCAGCTGCTACTGGTACTCTAGCTCTAAGTGATGTAGGTGCAAAGCGAATTTATTGGATTTCGAGATCCGATTATCTGAAGTGTGAGAAGATTTACATTGATCGATCAAAGAAACGAGAAAATATTTCTATTCTTTACAATAAACAAATTATAGAAATCAAAGGAACTAATACCATAGAAGAAGTACTCTTTGGAGATGGAACCTCACTCAAGGTAGATGGTGTTTTCGCTGAAATTGGTGCTATTCCAAATGTTGAACTTGCAGTATCACTAGGAGTTAAATTGGAAGAAGGTCTCATCAAAATCGATGATGATTGTAAAACAAATGTTGAGGGTGTTTTTTCAGCTGGAGATGTAACAAGCAAAATAGTAAATCCTCTTACTAGACAGATAACTACATCAGTAGGTCTTGGAACAATTGCAGCGCTAAGTGCAGTTGAATATTTACAAGGTTTGAGAACAAAACGATAATAATAAAAGAAGGAAAGAATGAGTGATTCTTTCTTATTTCATTTCTTTTGATTTTATACCTTGTTTATAGCTATCTTGAAGAGCTTTTACTTCCTTTTTGTTCAACGGATACGCAATCAAGAAGATTATTCCTAAAGCTAAAGCTATAGCAGGGAACCAAGAAACTAAGGATTGAACTGATAGAAATTTCATATCTACAGGTGGATTAGTTACATCAGCAGCTGACCAAATTGTGTAGTCATAATCTGCGAGAACCCATAACACTGATAACATTGCAAAGATTCCTGATAGTCTAATAATTAATGCATGAACTCCATAGAAGGAAGCTTCACGTCTTTGACCAGTTCTCTGTTCATCTTCATCAGCAATATTTGAGATATGCCGATCAATGAAATAAGGTGATCCACCCAGAGCAATACCATTAAGTGCCATAATAGCAAGAGCTACGAAGTAGTTTTCAACGAAGAAAAGTGGTATCAGAGCACAAATCCAGAAAGCTTGTGATAAAATGAAACCTATTTTACTACCTAGCATATTATCTATTTTTGCCCAGATGAGTACACCTATTCCTGAGAAGAGAAAGGCTACTAACAATAGTATTGCACCAAATAGACTTTCATTTTCACCCATCCATGTTGCTTGCAAACGGAATTTGTTGAAGATATTCATGACCATAGGAAATATGGCAAATACGAACCAATTCATCATTGAACATAGTACGAAAATAACAAATTTCCAGTTCTTTAGAGTAATCCATATTGACTTGAAGACACCAGTAGTCTGTTTGACTTCTAGTTCTTCCAATGGTGGTTCTTTTACACCCCATTTAATGTTAATCCATGCAGTTATGAATACTATAACTCCAAGAGCTGCTCCAGCTATCCAATATTTGTATAGATTTAATGGATCGGACAAATCTCCTACAATAAAGGTGGGTAATCCCATAGCCAAAACTAGCCCCAGTATCATCATTATTCTTCTTCCAGCTCCTGCTACTTCTCTTTCTCTATTTGTTCTGAACATTTCCGGATAGAGAGATGTTCTATTTAACGAAAATGCAGTATAGACTGTATCAAACAAACAGATTATCACAAAGAAGTAGATTGAAACCCATACAGGATTCTGATCATAAGTCGCAAATGGTGTGAAAAGGAAGAACATTATCAAGGATAAAGGTACCCAGGCTGCTATCATCCACGGTCGTCTACGTCCCCCTCCAAATTTTTTGGTTCGAGTTTTATCTGATAATCCCCCTAAAATTGGATCATTAAAAGCATTATAAATTGACCACAGAACATAAAGGATTGTTAGAACTTTAACATCCATATCTATTACAAAATAATAGAAGTTGAATATCAGGAATGAAAATCCTTGATATGATACTGCATCAGTTATTTCGCCGGTTGCAAAAGCTAAGTTAAATTTTAGAGGAACAACTCTCTTTTTAGTTTGTTCTTGTTCCATAACGCTTTAGAATACGACCTAAATAAAAACTTTGTCGGAAAAAAGAAGCGATGTATTACGAGATATCTTCTTCTTCGATTTGCTTAAGATATCTCCCTCTCTTATCCTTCAAATAAGCAGGAATAGGAACATCCCACCAACCCCATGCTGGAGAACCAGTGTATTTGGGGTCTCTATTAACCAAAATTTCTACGATGGCAGGTCCTTTCTGTTTGAAAGCCATTTGCAATGCAGGTTTAATCTCATCACTCTTTGATATTCTTGTAGACCAACATCCAAAACCTTTAGCAATATCTGCAAAATGAGGAGTATAAGTATCTCCTTTGGAATCCTTGAATTCTGTTGCATATCCTCTTTTTGGTCCTAGTACGGCTCTTTGCAAATCAGTAATAGCTATCCATCCGGCATTATTTAGTACAACTATAACTACATTCAAACCCAGTTGTTTAGCTGTATGCAATTCTTGCATTGTCATCATGAAATCCCCATCTCCAACTAAACCAATTACTTGTTTCTCTGGTTTTCCTAGTTTTGCTCCAATTGCAGCTGGTAGAGTGTATCCCATGGTTGAAAATCCACCAGCTGTTATACAAGTATGAGGTTCATAAAATTCAAGCTCTTGGATAATTTGAGCTTGAACGTTTCCCGAGCTAGTGACAATGATTGCATCTCTATCTAGAAACTCTCTCACTTCCTTCAGAACACAAGAAATCATAACCGGTTCCATTTGGGGAATTCTCCAATCTGAGAGGAATTTGTACCATTCTTCTTTTAATTGATGTATTTCTTTGAA
>CAZPXJ010000008.1:0-15810 GCA_964590855.1 uncultured archaeon | reverse complement strand
TATGTAAACAACAGGAGAGAATTTCTTTTTCAAAATACCTAAGAAATCATTCAATACTGCTTTTGCATCACCAACTATTCCTATATCTGTAGAGTAGTTTTTACCAATTTCATTAGGATCAATGTCTATATGAATTAACTTTGTATCTTCTTTTTCCTTGCCAAAATTCCAAGCAATTCCTTTTCTGTAAGAGCAAGTAGATTCGTCTGCAAATCGTGTTCCAACAGCTAAGACAACATCTGCTTTGCTACTAAGCTGAATACCTATTTTGGTTCCCTTTGAACCTGTTGCCCATCCAAATAAAGGATGATCATTTGGAAAAGCATCTTTAGCCATCATTGATGTTAAAACTGGTGCTCCTGTGAATTCAGCTATTTCCTTTACTTCCTCAAAAGCTCCTGAAGAAACAACTCCACCTCCCAACCATATCAAAGGTCTTTTAGCTTTCATAAAAAGTTCGGTTGCCATATGAATATAATTGAAATCCCCATGAGTTTTTGCAGCAGATCTTCTCTTGAAAGGTTCAGGAACAGATCCTTCAACAAAGTCACATTGAACGTCCATGGGTAAGTCTATGTGAACGGGGCCTTTTCTTCCAGTCATCATTGCGTTAAAAGCTCTTTGAATTACTTTTGGAATTTGTTTTGCTGAAGCTACTTCGAAAGATCTTTTTACAATTGGTTCCAGTATTCTTGGCATTGAACTGTCTTTATTCCTCTCAATTTCTTGTAGAACACCTACTCCTCTCATATGTACATGTGTATCCCCAGTTAGTACTAAAACAGGCATAGAATCAACATAGGCATCAGCTAAACCAATTGCAGTGTTTATTGCTCCTGGTCCAATACTTGTAAAAACAGGTAATGGTTTTCCAGTCACTCTATAATAACCCACTGCCATGTGAACTCCTGCCATTTCTTGCTTTGGTTGGATAACCTTGATGTCATCTTTGTAGTTGAGAAGAGCATCAGTAAGACCTAGACAACCATGACCTGGAATACCAAAGATATAATTGACTCCTTCTTTAATCAGATATTCTACAATGACTTCAGAACCTGTTAGTTGCTCAGTAGCTTTCTTAGACATATAAAATAAGAAAAAAAAAGAGGTTTATAACTCTATCTTGAGCTAAAGTTCTCTTGTTTGCATACCTATAGTTTTCAAAGCATCCAAAAGTCCTGAAAACAGATGTATCTGCATTTGAAGTGCGATAGGATGCTTGATGTTTATCAGAGCTTGACTGAAATTCTCAATTGGAGGTAAAACAATATTCATCGAAGAACTGTAACTTTTCTCGAAGTCAACATCTACATAGAACATAGTAGGGCGTCTGGTAAGCAGTTCTCGAAATCCTTCCGTGTTCAACAATTTCTTTATTGGAGGTACTTTCATGAGACGATCACTAGGATCCAATTGGAGTATCTCCAAATCAGGAACTTTTTTCTTCCTTTCTTCGAGAAATTTCTTTATCATTGATTCATCTTCTGAGTTGATCAAGACTATCATAACGTTCTTCTGAACATTATCAAAAATTGTTTTCAATCCTGCAAATACTGCTCTTTCCCCTTCAAAGTAGGAAAATAGGTCCTCTACATCTCTCGTTCTTTCTTTTTCTTTAACTTGTTCGAAGTATCTATTTGCAGACTTTATTTTATTTTTTAACTCATTTTCTAGAGTTTCAATAACAATCTCATAAGGTACTGCCATATATGAATCTGGAATGCCTTTCTTACTCTGACGTGTTACGAAGGTTTTCTGAGCTAAGCTTTCTAGATACCCATATATTTTTGGTTGAGGAACTTCTGCTAATCCAGCTAAAGTAGTTGCGTGAATAGGTCCAATTCCTGCTAAAGAACAATAAGCTTTAGATTCTCCAAGAGATAACCCCAGACTCGTTAGTGCTTTTATCGCATCTTCTTTGGAAAAAGAAGAGGAGGATTTAGTGTTCATCTCAACACCTTAATCCCTCATCCTATTCCTAACAGTAATCACTGCAAGGATGAAGAAGATTAGACACATTCCTGCAACTACTAAGAAATCTACCCATAGTTCTGCAAATCCCCATCCCTTAAGCATTATTCCTTCAAAGAGGTTAATACCATAGGTTAGGGGAACAACGAAAGATATAGGATACAACCATACTGGTAAGCTTATCGTGGGTACCATCATACCTCCTAGAGCCATACTTGGTATTGCTGTTAGTGGTGCGAATTGAATTGCTTGAAGTTCGTTCTGAGCAAAATTCGCTAGGAATACCGCCATAAACACATGCGCTAATCCAAAGAGAATAGCAGCAAATATCAACAAAAAAACGTTACCTTGTACTTTTGCTCCGAAAACAAATACACCAAAGATCAGTACAAGTGCAATCATTATCATTGCAATCAGGAGAAGACCAATAACATAACCGAGTAATCTTTCTGAAGACCTTAAAGGTGTAGCATAAAGTCTATTCTGAGTTCCTTGTATTTTTTCGCGAATAATAGTTATTACTCCAACAATTACAAGTAAAAAGATTAGAACAAAAGCAATAACAGCTGGAATCCCCACATCTAAACCAGAAAATTCTGCACCTCCAAAAGCTAGTTCTTGAATTACACTAATGCCTGTATCACCCATTGAAGCATCGAGAGCATCCCTTAAAGCTCCAAGAAGGCTTCCTTGTATAGTAGGTTTAGTACCATCTAGGTACATGTAGATGTTGGCTTGAGTACTATTTCCAGCTAGTATTTCAAGCACAGATGCAGTGAAATTTGCAGGGATAAGTATGGAAGCATAATAATTCCCGCTTTCTACTTGATCTATTCCTTCAAAATAATCTCCTTCTACTAAACTTAATCTTGTATCATTAGCAAGATTTTCTTCAATTAACACCCCAAGTATAGTATCCTGATTATCTATTATAACTGGAAGATTTTGAACCTCACCGCTGAAAGCCAATCCAAAAATCAACATAATTACTATAGGCACAACGAAAAGTAATCCTATCGTTCGTCTATCTCTTCTAAATTGATTTATTGTGCGTAAAGCAATAGCCATTACTCTTCTCATAGAAAAAGCAAGATTTTTTGGTTTGAATTCATTGGTCTGTTTGTTTTTCTTCTTACTCATCTATAATCTCTCCTTCACTTAGTTTGATGAAAATCTCTTCAATTGTTGCAGCATTATGTTCTTGCTTAAGTTCCTCAGGAGTACCTTCTGCAATGAGCTTACCAGCTCTCATCAATCCAATTCTGTCTGCTCTTTCAGCTTCATCCATAACATGTGATGTTATTACAAGTGTAACTCCTTTGTCTTTCAGAGATCTAAAGTAATCCCAGAAGAAAGATCTGAGAACAGGATCTACACCTACAGTGGCTTCATCAAAGAAGACAATTTTTGGAGAATGGATTAAAGAACATGCTATACTTGTTCTTCTCTTCATACCACCAGAGAGATTCTTTACAAGAGCCTTACGTTTATCTTCGAGTCTTAATATCTTGAGTAATTCTTCGAATTTAGGTTCAAAATCACTTTTACTCATTCCATATAATCTCGAGAAGAATCGAACATTTTCTTCCAAACTCAAATCTTCATAGATAGAATAATCTTGAGGAGCAAGTCCAATATAATTTGTAATCAATCGACGTTTTTGAGGTATCTCTTGTCCGAGAACCTTTATTTTCCCTGAAGTAGGAAACAAGGCACCACTTATCATATTCAATGAAGTTGTTTTTCCACTTCCATTAGCACCTATTAAAGCGTAAATTTCGCCTTGTTTTATCTGAAGATTAAGTCCATTAACTGCTTGAACCTTACCAGTCTTGTAGATTTTTACTAGATCTTGCGTTTCTATCACATATTCACAATCTATCGCCAACATTTCACCTTCTTTTAGAAATATAACTACTATTATAATGAGTAGCGTTCCAATAAATAAAGTTTTCTCATACTACTACCACCGATAGTAGTAAAATTTATAATATTGAAAAACTATTGGTTTAGTATGAGTAATCTAGAAAAGAAATACCGAAAGCAATTGAAGAAAAATTTCTGGTTAGTTCTATCTACTGTTAATGAAAAGATGCAACCTCAGAGTAGTTTAGTAATTTACCAAAGTGATGGAGAGGACATTTACATACAAACAGGTAAGATTACAGTTAAAGCTAAAAATATCATGAAAAATAACAAAGTTGCGATTACAATACCGATCCATAAGAATCTCTTCCATAAAGTTATACCAGCACCTCCTGCAGAAATGCACTTTAGGGGTATTGCTGAAATCCTTCCAATTGAAGATGAATATGCTAGAAAGGTTTGGAAGAAGTATCTTAAGCATGAACTTCCTGATGAGCTAAAAGCTGAGAGTATTTGGATAAAAGTAACTCCCTCAAAACATATAAACACCTACGGAATTGGGGTAAAGCTTTGGGATATGCAAAATCCAACTAAAGCAAGAAAGGTTTTGAAATTACAGTAAGATAAGATTTGAGGAAGATTATTAAACTAAAAAGAGAAGACAGAATTATGACTGATAAAGTTACATTATCACCTTTCAGCAATCTGCTTCTCAATCAGTTTAAGAGAAAATGGAACATGTTAAGAGAATCTATTGATAATTGTCCTGATTTGAAATGGCATGAAGGAACGGATGGATGGACTTATTCTTACATTATTTTTCATATAATCGAAACAGCTAGTTTCTATTCAAAAAACAATCCAGATGATATGAAGTGGGGAGACAAAGCAGGTATTGATTGGAAAAGGAATACTGAAGAGGAGATTGAAGATAAAAAAAGCAAGATTTCAAAAGAATTTTTGCTATCGTACTTGCAAGAAATAGAGAGTAAATTATCAAATATTTTTTCGACTACTGTTGACAGAGACTTACTTAAAAAAGATGATTTTCATTGGTTTGGATCTATTTACGAAAAATTAGTTTACCTTCTTCGCCACAATTCTTACCATCTTGGAGAACTTGCTAACTTGCTTCGTGAATGGAATGCTGAAAGAATAAAATGGCAATAGTTACTCTTACATTTTAATAAATTAACATCGATTTAATTCAAGGATAGGATAAGATATGCTTGCGTTTCACACGACTTCTTTTAAAACAATAACTGAACATTTATTTAGAAATCATGGGTGGTTATGCTTATCTTCGCAGCAGGTGCAGATTTTTCAGTTTGGATGAAACTTTTAGGTGAAAATAAATTCAATGTATCTTTGAAAAAGATACCACATGTCTTCTTAATAACATTCATAATTATACTCTTTTCTCCTTTGGCAATTATCGAGAAAATATTTTCTTGGAGGAAAATCAGAAAGGTTGAATTGAAAGAACAACCTATTTTCATTTTAGGTCATTGGCGTCAAGGAACAACTTTACTTCATGATCTTTTCAACTGTAATCCTGATTGGGCTTTTATGACTCTTTTCGAAAGCATCTTCCCAAATCACTTTCTTTACTCTTCAGGAATCTTAAGTAAAGTTGTAGGATCAGTTCTTCCTGAAACTCGTCCTCAAGATGATTGGAAAATCAATCCAGATGTCCCTAGTGAACACGACTTTGCTATCGCAAACCTAAGCTCAATGTCCCCTTATGTTGGAGGGTACTTCCCAGAAAATCAAGACTTTTACAACAAATATGTTACTTTAGAAGGTATGACAGACAAACAAGTTAAGAAAATCAGAAGTAGTTTCGAGTGGGTGGTGAAAAAACTAACTCTTAAAAAGAAATACAAACGGTTGGTTCTGAAAAGTCCAGTTGATACAGCACGAGTAAAATTCCTTCTAGAATCCTATCCAAATGCCAAATATGTTCACATTAAAAGAAATCCTTTCGAAGTATTTTATTCAACCAAAAGAATGCATGAGAAGCTAGTTAGTATAATGCAGCTTCAAGATAGTTATCCTGACCTTGATGAATTTGTTCTAAAAATCTTTGAGGGTATGTACAAGATATTCTATGATCAAGTGGGTCTAATCCCTGAAGGTAATTATATTGAGATACGATATGAAGACTTTGTTCGAAATCCTCTCGATACAATGACACAAATCTACGAAACTTTATCTCTACCGGGATATGACAAAGCTAAACCTCGTATCGAAAAGTATCTCGAAAATGTGAAGGATTACAAACCTAGTTCTTATGATTTTCCAGAAAAGGATGTTAAGAGGATTTATTCTAGATGGCATACAATTATAGAAATCATGGGATACGAAAAACCTGGCAAGTAGTTTATAGAGGTTATACTTCATAATTATAAATATGTGAAACTCCTCTAACACAGATAATCTGAAGAGAGATCATAATGACTGAGACAGAATCAAATTCCATCTTTCAATCTAAGTTTTTTCAGATTACTTGTTTTGTTCTCGGTCCAATACTATTTTCTATAGGAATATTCATCTCTGGATTATTCTGGAAAATCCTCTTCATGGTAGCAGGTTTTGGTTTTGTTATAGGGTTGTATTTTTCGAGAAAACAGTATTCCAAGCTGCCTAAGGATGTTTGTCATGTCTGTTATGGTTCGGGTTCTATCAAAATTAAATCAAGCATGATGTCCGAACATTCAGTAAAAAACTGTCATAGTTACCGAGTAGGCACAAAAATCTGTGGTATGTGTGAGGGTACAGGACTTAAGAAAGAAGAAAGTGTGGGATAAGTTCTATCTTAGATCTTCCGGAACCATAACCGAATATCCGCCTTCTGTATGACTTCCTCGTAACTTCAACAAGCTAATTCCTACACCATAGCATAAAATTTTAGGATTGGGTTTAATTTTCAAAAACACTAAATCTTTCTTCTCTTCTTCGGATAGATGAGCTGTAATTAAACGCAAAATTCTCTTTTGGTAAAAAATCTCGAGAATATCATTATGGTCAATAGAGAGTATTTCTGCAGTTCCATTTATTGTCACTGTAGCATCAGGAACAAACCTAAAGATGTGATGAGGTAAGGGTATAATGAAGGAAATAGAAGAATTGCCTTGAATATTTTTTGTTTTTCTGTATTTCTTACCAGTGACAACAAATAACGCAAACTTATTACCTGGTGAGGATACACCAAATAGAACTCCAGAAGTATGTGGAGTTCCATCTTTGTTAAGAGTAGTTAGAATCCCAAAAGTCTTCTGTCTGATTTTTTGCTCAATAAATGAAAACGTGAATTTCTTATTGCTCATGATTAATTCCCAATATCATAAGTTCCATTATTGTTTTTAAATTATGCTAGAAAAAAAAGAAGAATGATTTAGTTTCATCGACTAAATCACTGTTCTAATGAATAAGGGAGCCACACCTACAATCCCAATTGCTGCAGCAGCTAGGAGGGGGAGTGCAAATTTTATAATCAGAACAAAACGTTGTTTTGGTCTTGCTCTTTTTATGATAAGAACAAAACGTTGTTTTGGTCTTGCTCTTTGTATTTTGTATATTAATTTGGGTAGAGTCAACATTCAGTATCACCTCCTCAATATTTTGGGTAGAGTTTAGACTAGATATTTCCATTTCAATCACCTATAGTTTCAATTGTTTGAATAACAGTCTTAGAAAATTGGAACATCTTTGTCCTTAAGATTAGAAACAAGGTTCCTACGAAAATAATTATACTTGCCATCATCATAGTATTCGCAATACCAATAGAATCTGCAGTTAATCCAGATAAAGACAGACATGAGAAACTGAAGATCTGTATGTATGCATTTGTAGCAGCATATGCTCTCCCTCTTACTTCATTAGGCACTTCCTCAGCAAAATATGCATTAATGCTCAAACTCATCATTCCATTAAGTGTGCCCATCAACAATCCAAATGCTCCAATCACATAGATGGATGAAGTAAATTGGAAGATCAGATAATAGGCTACTAAAGAAAATGACCCCATCACAATAGCTTTTGATCTGCCTATCTTCTTTTCGAATTTACCAAAAAGTAGGTTTCCCACAACTGTACCAAAAGCAATTATCGCACCAACAATACCATATTCTGTTTGAGCAATATCCTCCAGAAGTAGATTACCTGCATACCTAACCTCGAAGATGAAAGGATACAGTAATGGCCCAGCAAAAGCTGAACCTATTACTATAACGGTGAATAATAAGATGAGTACTTTGATTATCTTATGTTTGAAAATAAATCCAATACCTTCTTTCAAATCGGAGAAGACGAGTTTAACTGTTAGAGGTTCTTCCTTCCTTATTGCAGATGGAATTGTTGTGAAGAATATCACTATTCCAGATAATACATAGCAACTACTAGTAATCCAGAAAGATGGAGGACCGAAGAAAGCATAAACTGGTGCAGCAATCAAAGGTCCAAGAACTGCAAAGGTTTGGAAAATAAGTCTACTTATGCTTATAGCTTTAACATATAGTTTAGTTCCCACCATCTCAGGAATAGCAGCTGAACGGGGAGAGGAGAAACTTGCCGAACCGATACCGTCCAAAAATGCGATTATTAGCAGGGGGTATAAACTATGAATAAATGGGATAGATATAATTGATACAGCCCTTAAAATGTCTGAAGAGATCATAATCGCTTTTCGACTTATTCGGTCTGCTAAAACACCTGTAATTGGACCAATAAGTATCCAAGGGAGTGTTTGTGCAGCTAGAACTAAAGTCATTTCTGTTTTTGAACCTGTTAAGCTATATACGTAAAGTACTATAGAGATTCTAAATACTGCATCTCCAAAATTGCTAAAGGTTTGCCCCAAAAGCAGTTTCACAAAATTCCTATTCTTGAATACATCTTTGAAGGTTGAGTCTTCTTGGGTTTGTGAATCTGTCTGGGTCATGGTATCACTTCTTGAAGAAAAAAATCTTAGTGAAGACTTCCTTTGTACATGATATGTTTCTCAAGAGAAGTTAACACTTTCTTACGCCATTCTTTTTGAACTAAATCTTGTTTATTTTTTTTGCTAATCATTTTATCACCTTATTTTTTGAGCCTTTTTACATTGTACTGAGATATTGTTGTCGTAGATATCTCGCTTGAGCTTTTGCTCTTCTTGCGCGACGAGCTCTTTTGAGCTGGTTCAACTCCATTTGGAGTACCTTAATCTTCATATCTAGATGCCTATCAATTTCTTGATAGTCCATGTCAATGTTCTGTGCAGTCATTTTTTCACCATTTTTTATACAACAAAGTTACTTCATCCACCAAGGATTCTTCCAGAAGAGAAACTGTTTCTTGATTTTCGTTTTCGTTTTCTTCCTGTTTTCTTTATCTTAATTGATTCTATTTGCAGAGCTTTAACATTATCGTCTAACTGCTTGTTTGTTTCTTGTAATTCAGTTTCGAGATTCTTTGTTGTCATTCGATCACCAAATTCTCATTTAAAGTGAGAACTGTTCTCACGCAAAGTATGAAAGCAACATTTATAAAGTTTTCTCTTTTTGAGTGAGAATGTGTATCGTTAAGTATGAGAAAACTTAAATACTATAAAACAAATAAAATCACATATAAAGATCACATATAAAGTTGATTTCAATGGTTTATCAAGATTTAACTGATTACAAACCTAAACCTGTTATATTTGTTGAAGAAGAAAAAGATATAGATATACTCTTTAATCCTCTTTATAGACCAATTATTACTATACTAAGACAAGGGCCTAAAACGCTTAAAGAAATAAAAGAGGAATATAAGAAACATACTGACAAAAAAGAAATCCCATCGGATAAATCACTTTATCGGCACCTCTCTCAGCTCAAGGATGCAGGTTTAATAGCTGAAGCGGGAAGGAGAGTTTATACAGAACAAACATTGACTGAGAAACTGTTTAGTAGAACAGCAATCTTCTTCTATGCTAGACCAAGTTCTGACAATGAAAAAAATAAGGAGCAATATAAGAATCAAGCAGAGATACTCAGTAAAATATTCAAACTATCTTTTGACATCCCTCAACCTTCTGTAGACGGTATATTGAAGATAACTAACCGAATTCGATTAAGTAACAGAAGGAGTCATGATGAATTGTTTGAAAATCACGTTGATGAGTTAGTCAAAATCTTTGAAGGTGTGTCTTCTGATGATCTTCGCTCAGTTGTGGATCAGTATTGGATTATAAGATTACTGCTAGAAAAATCAGAATTTGATGATGATCTTAAGAAATATCTAAAGACTATTTGAACTCAATTGTTCAACAGCTTTTTTAAATAAAAACTTCTTATCTTATAAATGAGTATAATGAAAGAAGAAACTCGAGAATTAGCTGAGGAGTTAATGGTAAGACCGTACTCAGCAGCTCTTGCAACAATTGATGAAAATAATTATCCAACTATTAGAGCTGTTTTTAATTTGAGATGTAAAGAGAGATTTCCCCACCCAGCCGAAGTTATTGAAGAATATGATGACAACCCCTTTACAGTTTATATCTCCACTAATACCTCTTCAGTAAAGATGAAACAGGTATCAACGAATAAGCAAGTTGCACTCTATTTTAGTATTCCAGAAGAAGTCAAGGGAATTATGTTACAAGGTGAAGCGGAAGTTCTAGAAGATATGGAATTTAAGAAGAAAATCTGGGTAGAGGGTTGGCAAATTTATTATCCAGAAGGATATACTGATCCCGATTTCACAATTCTCAAAGTAACACCTACGTTATTGAAAGGATGGTACCGCGGTCCTCATAGCTACAAATTTGAAAAGTGAAATTTGATACAACTCTGTAGTAAGATTCAGAAATTGGCTGGAGAGTAAACATTATATTGTTCCATTTTGGATTTGCTATAGAATGCCGGAAGAAGAACAAGTCTTTGACCTAAAATTAGTCTCTGAGTTCGAAGAAAAATCAAAAGAACAGTATATCAAAGTCTCAGATGGTTCAGAAGTAAAAATCTTAACCACAAAAGCTCCCAAGGATACATCTAATGGCTACACATTTGTAATTATTCCTGGATGGGGAACTGTGATTCCCGGTTGGGAGGAAGTATTAATGGAAGCTATCAAAGATTTTGATATTCTTTATATTGAATCTCGAGAAAAAATGTCTTTTAGACCAGGGGAAGGTAAGATTAAGAATGATGTAAACAGACTTGCTTTAGATGTTAAAGAGATTATGGAACATCTTGAAGTAGACCAAAGTAAGGCTGTAACTCTCACATCCTCTTTTAGCACATTAACTATTGCAGATCTTCTAGGGACTAAGAAAATTAAACCAGCTTTATCTGTTCTTATTGGACCAGTATATCAATTCAACATGCCTCCTACAACTAGATATATTATGCACATCCTCCCTAATTTTCTGTTCTATGTAACCAAACCTATCTGGAAATGGTGGGTTAAAAAATATAAGAGCGAGGATGCTGTTCAAGCTGCTAAATATATACGTGTCCTGAATGAAGCTGATCCTAAAAAGTGGAGAGCCGTCGCAAAAAGGGTATGTTTCACTAAAGTCTGGGATGAGTATAGACAAATTGAAGAAAACTATATAGTTGTTATTGGAATGGAAAAAGACAAAATGCATACTGCAGAATTGTCTAAAAGCATTGTTGAAGCAATACCTGATGCAGAATATATTGATATGGGCACCAATAGAGCAACTCATTCAGCAGAAATGATCGAGTTAATTAGAGAACTTCTAAAGAAGGTTGAATAATTTCTGTTCAAATCTACTCCTTATATAGGTAAATATACTTATAGCTTATGTCATCTAGAAAAAAAATGAATATGAAAGAGATTTGTATTGATTTACTTGAAATAGCTGATCTTAATTTTATTTCCAATTTACAGGGTTTCAAACCTGAAGACATAGATGTCAAAGCTCATCCCGCGATAAATTCTGTGAAGACTATCGTAATACATTGCACTCGTCAAATGGACAGAACTATTTCTAATTATGATGGTGAGAGATTAATAAAAGACAAAGCCAAATATTCATTTCGAGAGATTGTTGACCTGTATTTACAGATCTCTCACAAGTTCTTTAATATGCTTCGAAGTTTTCCTGTCGAATCTTTCTATGACAATCAAGGCGGGACAGGAGAGATTTTGTATAAAAGAATAGAGAGAATCTCTCTCCATTATTTGGGTCATACTGGTCAGATAGTCCTTATACGAAAAATGTTAGGAGTAGGCATCTCAGGTCCTTATGGTTTTGTTAAAGCTATGTCTAAACCAACTCGAAAGAAGATACGAAAAGAATGGGATGAATGGTGGGAAATAAACAAAGAACATTTTACTTAACTACAGTATTTTCGCCTGTAAATATCTCCATACAGCATCATAAGATTCTTTTTCCAATTCCTTTAGAGTATTGCTTTTACCTTCTTTCAAAAACTCCTCAATATAGGGTAATACAGTTTTATCAAGACCAATTTTTACCAGTTGATCTTTCTCTAATAAGTTAATATCTGTCGGGTAGTCATTTAGAATATTTGCTCCCTCATTTAACTGTCTTCGTTCGTATTTCGAGCTTTTAATGAAGAAGCTTTTAAGATATGCTAAACGATAAAACAATTCAGCTGTTAATAGGTTAGAACGAATTCTTCCTTCTGGAACATATCGCTTAGCTGTATAGTCTATACCCAACTCATAACCATATCTGTATCCCCTTATTTCAGGCCAAACAAGATTAAATTCATCGAAAACTTGTCGATCTATTCCCCCGTACTTGTCCTCCTTCCCATATAATTTTTTATATTTTGGATAAAGTTCAGGATAATATTGTTCAAGTGTACTCATAAATTGATTTTTGTTCCTTCCAGGTTTCAGTGTAAGCCCTAAACAATAGACAAACTCAGCTTTGACATCTTTAGATCGCTTATAGATGGTTTCGATATTTTGTTCTGTATCACCAATAAAAGGTAAAGCAGGATAGCAATAAACACCTGAATGAATTCCTTCTTTTCGCAATAACCTTATTGCTTCAAATCTTTCGTCTGTTGTACTTGCATTTGGTTCAAAAATCTTCTGAGAATCTTCATCGGCAAGAGTAATTGTGAAACTTACAGAAGCAAAAGTTTCTTCATTAATTTTCTTTAGCAAATCCAAATCTTTCAGAACTAAATCGTTCTTTATCAAAAAACAAACAGGAATTCTGTAATCATCGGCAATTTTTAGAAGTTTGCGGGTCATTCCAAGTTCTTTTTCTGCTGGTTGATAAGTATCACATACTCCCCCACCAATGAAAAGGACGAATTTACCTTTAGATTTAGTATTAGCTGAATCTCTAAGTTTAGGGAAGTAATCGACTAAAGTAGATGTTTTTTCGCGGTTGATAGGAAAGAAGCTTTTCTTCTTAAGAAATTGTTCTAGAAGCTCTGGAGCATTTTTTTTCACTTTTATTCTTGTACCAAAATCATCATGCATGTAGTAACTCTCTGCTTTTCCATCACAATACACACAATCATGATAACATCCTTGATATGGATTGAGGTATACTTCAGCCCATGAGAATAATGATGGTTTAGTTGTTCTCACTAGTGATTTAGCTTCGTATTCCTCGATAATCATAAAAACCACTGTCAGAGTTTCAGACTCTTTTCAATATATGAAGTTGTTTTCATAAATAAGAATTTATGGAAAAATGATTAGTGATGTTAGTATTTTATTCCATGTTCAAGATAGTATTTTAGCATGGTTAACGCTTCACCCCAACCAGTTGCACAGCTCAATAAGGCTTTCCTCCCCTTTGGAGTATTTTCGAACCCATATTCCCGAACTACAATGATTGTACCTTTATCAGATTCATCTAGCTCAAAGTGAACATTTGTTGCATAGGAGTTGTTATCTGGGTGCCATTGAAATGCAAAATGTTTTGGTCTATCCACCTCAGTAATTTTACCGCCATCTTCTATTACACCACCTTGTACATCAGATCTATTTGATTCCCACCTAAAATGAATTTTACCACCAACTTTTCTGATAACTTCAGCTCCTTGTGTAAACCATGAATCTAATCCTTGTGAGGTAGATACTGCATCATAGACTCTCTCAATTGGAGCATTAATAATTGTTGTATGAACTATTTCTGTGTCAAAAATTTCAGTCATTCTAACCAAGAAAACTCTCTCAAATAGATTTTTAAAATATAATATTAGACAAATTTTTTTTCTTTTTATAGGAAAAAAGTCCGCATTTATATAACTGCTTAAAAGCTTTACGGGAAAGTTTGTAGTGTGTGATTGATGTCTTCCAAGAAAATTATTCAAATTTCTGTACGAAATTTGGTGGAATATGTTTTCCGTCAAGGGGATATTTCACTAGGATACTTTGGAAGATCAAGATTAGTTGAAGGAACTAAAGCTCATCAAAAGGTTCAGAAGAAAAGAGGAAAAGAATATCGAAAAGAAGTCTCCATTTCTGACCTGATTGAGAGGAAGAACACAGTCTTAAAATTACGAGGGAGAATTGACGGTGTTTATGAAAAAGAAGGTAAAACAATAATTGAGGAGATCAAAAGTACTGGGAGTAATTTAACTAATCTAACCATGCAATCAAATGCTAGTTATTGGGCTCAAGCTAAAATCTATGCTTACTTTTATGCTTTGCAAAATAAATTGAAAACAGTTATTGTTCAGTTAACCTACTACCAAATTGATAAAGGTTTAACCAAGTCTTTTCACCAAGAATACAAAATAGAAGAACTGAAGAAATTTTGTGAAGAAATAGCTGATAAGTATCTGGATTGGGCAAATTCGTTAGCTGATTGGTTGGAGAAGAGAAACGATGCAGCTAAAACAATAAATTTTCCTTTCGAACAATATCGAAAAGGGCAAGACAAAATGGTTAAAATTGTTGGTGAAGTCATTGATAATGATAAGAAATTATTCTGTCAAGCTCCTACAGGAATAGGAAAAACCATCGGTGTACTATATCCTGCTATTCAGAGATTGGGAAGTGATTTTGATTCTAAGATATTCTATCTTACAGCCAAAACAACAACAAGATTCATAGCTGAAGAGACTCTTGATATACTTAGAAAGTCTGGTGCTAAAATCAAATCTACTACAATAACAGCTAAAGCTAAGATTTGTTTTAAGGATGAAGTTATTTGTGATCCTAATTATTGTGAATTTGCTAATGGGCATTTTGATAGAATAAATGAAGCACTAAAGGATATCTACAAGGAAGAGTCTTTTTTACGAGAAACTATTGAGAAGTATGCCAAAAAGCACAAGGTATGTCCTTTCGAGTTTTCACTCGATCTGACTAATTGGTCAGATTGTATAATTTGTGATTACAATTATGTTTTTGATCCAAGAGTGTATCTGAAAAGATATTTTCTTGAAGAAAAAGGAAATTTTACGTTTTTAATAGATGAAGCTCATAATCTAGTTGATAGAGCTAGAGAGATGTTTTCTGCAGAATTAAGGAAACAACCTGTCCTTAGCTTATATAGAAAGACTAAGGAAGATCTTCCAGCAATTTCCAAAATTCTAAATCAAATCAATCGGTATATGATATCAAAACGAAAGGAATGTCAATTACTCTCCAACAATGACATGATAATACAGAAAGAATTGCTTGAAGATTCTTTCTTCAAGTTACTTAGAAAGTTCTCAGTTGCAGCTACAGAATGGCTAGAAGAAAACAAAATGACAGATTACCGTGAAGAATTCGTTGAATTCTATTTTGACGTTAGAAACTTCCTAAGAGTTGTAGAAGATTATGATAGTCATTATATTACATTCATCAGAAGATATGGGAATAATGTAACGATTAAACTATTTTGTCTAGATCCTTCTTATCTTCTCAAGGAAGCACTCAATAGAGGTAACTCTGTAATATTCTACTCAGCAACATTGACACCTTTGGACTACTTCAAAGAACTTCTAGGAGGGGATAAAAACAGCTCAAAACTCCTACTCCCTTCCCCTTTTC
>CAZPXJ010000007.1:0-45457 GCA_964590855.1 uncultured archaeon | reverse complement strand
ATTTCTCTTTAACCACTCTAATATTGGTAATAATTCAGAAAGATGATTTTCTTCTAACCTGGATTCTAGTAAATTGAGTTTCCATGAAAAATAATTTTCCTGTTTCAGTTTTACTTCCATCTCAGTATTGGTTTGAAATGATCTCCAATCTAAATTATGTAGCTTTACAAAGAGATTGTTCATTGGAGTTAGAATCTCTTCCTTCAACTGCTCATATTTTCCTTTTTGTACAAGCTCAAAGAAGTCCTTACCAATATCTTTTCCTAGAATTCTTTCCATTATAATGAAGGAATGATTAAGATATTGACTATCTAATTCTAGTATATAGACTTGGGGAACAGGATACCCCACATTGTAAAGAGTTTTCAAAACATTATACTCCTTTTTTGTTTTGTTTTGGGAATATGGTCCTGGATAAGTTCTAAGAATAAGGTTTTCTTTTTCTTCCTTTTCTTCTTCTTGATATTTGAAAATAAATGAAAATAGCTCTGTTTCCCACCCTTTTGCTAATGATGATAGTTCAAGTATTTCTACATTATTTCTTTGAGGAAACTTCTTGGTTAGATAATTAGTCAAATCTTTCTCAATTCGTAAAATAGATAAAGGCACAGAATAACACCATTTTGATACTTCTTTATATACTAAAATATAAGGAAATGGTTGTGGTTAAATGGATTTAGTTGTATCAAAAACTGGGGAAAAGTGGACTGCTATCCTCCTGAATCAAGGTAGATTGTTTTATTCCTCTTCTTCTTTCAAGAGTAAAGATGAAGCTGTGAAATATTTGACCAAAATAGCTGGTACATCAGTTAATGTAAAGGAAAAAAGCCACCCTTACATAGATGTGATTCATGGTATAGAAACCGGAACCTCTTTTGATGTTTCTAAAGTAGAATATGATTTCACAGGTTTTACAGAAAAAGAAGCAAAAGTTCTGAAAACTCTAGCAAAAGTTCCAGCAGGAGAGACTATATCATATGGAAAGTTAGCTGAAAAAGCAGGATTTCCTGGAGCTGCACAATTTGTAGGAAATGTAATGATGAAAAATCGTTTTGGCCCTGTTATTCCTTGCCATAGAGTCATTCTCTCGAGTGGAAAATTGGGTAAGTTTGCAGGACAATCTAATAATCCTAGAAAGAAGCAATTACTTGATCAAGAGATGAAAGCTAAAGGATTAGATAAATATTTTAGTTTCTAAAATTTTTATTTTCTTCCAGATATGATGATTTAATTCACCCGCTAGAGTGTACATATTCAGGCTTAATTCTAACTAATACTCTAATTTCTCCTTCAGGAAGATTATATTTCTCTCTCTCGAAATATTTCATTGAAAGTTTGTTAATATGGTCCAAAGCACCATCTGTTGTAACGTTGATAATATCTCCTTGGATAGCCAAATACCTATATGAGTTAGAAGAATCAGGAATACTTAAAGCAACTTTGGCTCCGACTTTCATGTTTCTACTCTTCTTTCTACCCTTAGCAGTATTCACCAATATTTCATTTGATTCTTTATCATAGTCAACCCACATTGGAGTTACTTGTGGAGAACCATCAGGGTTAATTGTCGCTACATGGGCAAAGTTTTTACCAATCAGTAGGTCCTCATATTTTTCTGGAATACTCATTTTTATCAAGTAAACCATTAGCTAACCTAACATATAAAATTAATTTTGGAACAAAATAATTGCAAAATTATTCATACGCTACTCGATTTGGATCTGGCTTTTCTCCTGCAAATTTGTATCCTTTTGTCCAAATAATCATTACAATTGTTGTAAGAAGTAAGAAAATTCCTGATCCTATAATTGTTACCAAGATTCCTATTGAATCAGCTGTTAAACCTGATATTGATAAAACCACAACCGTTAACACTTGTATATACGCATTTGTTGCACTATATGCTCTACCTCTCACTTCATTTGGGACATTTTCGGCAAATAATGCATTTATCCCAAGACTCATCATGCCATTGAAGAATCCCATTGCCAGTCCAAAGAATAAAAGGACTATTAATCCTGGTTTGAAGACAAATATGAAATAATACCCTGAGATTGCTAGAAAACCTAATAACAATGCTCTAGATCTTCCTATTTTTTTCTCAAATCTACCAAATATTAGATTTCCTGCCACAGATCCTAAAGCACTAGCTGCACCCACATAAGCATATTGAGATTCAGAAAGACCTCTTAGAAAAACTACAATAGAAGATTCGAATCTGGGAATTATGGCATTGAAATGTTGAGCCGCCAGATATCCGGGATTTTTTAAAATGTATGCCATTTTAGGGGCATTGAAATATGGAGTAGATGTCGAAAACATGGCACCGTAATATTGGGTTGCTATATGTCCAAAATTCTTCAATCCAAATAATGATTTAGGTGTCGTAAAATATTGAATTGCGATTGCATTATGTTTGATTTCGAAAAGATAGGGTAATAACAGAGGTCCCGCAAATGATGTACCTAAAACTATAAACGTGAATAGAAAGAGTATCACTCGAACTGTAGGATGCTTAACTAGAAAAACAAACCCATTTTTCATATCCTTGAAAACTAATTTTAAACCTATTTTTTCTTTCGCTCTACGTGCTGCTGAAGGAATAATTGTAAGGAAAATTACAATAGCTGAAAAGAAATAACAGGCACTAGTAATCCAGAAAGTTTGTTCTCGAAGAACTAAATAGATTGGAGCTGCGAGAAGAGGTCCAATTACTGCTAATGTTTGAAAGATTAATTGACTTAGTGATATGGCTTTAACATAGAGCCGCATACCAGTAATTTCTGGGATAGCTGCAGATCTGGGGGCTACAAAGGTGGCTGCTGCTGCCCCTAATATGAACGCTATAACTGCAACACCATAAACTATCGTTGTTGCAGAGAAAATATAAGGTAAGAATGGAAGAAGTAAGATAGAAACTCCTCGTACTATATCTGCACTAACCATAATTGCTTTGCGACTTACTCTGTCAGCAAAAACTCCTGCAATGGGGCCAATAATAATCCACGGCACAGTTTGTGCTGCTAGAATTAAAGTCATAGCTGTGGCCGAACCGGTTAATGCATAGACATAGAATTGAATGGACATACGAAAAATAGCATCTCCAAAATTACTAAAGAACTGCCCAGTTAGTAATTTCATAAATTCTCTCTTCTTGAAAACGTCAAGGTAGGAAGGATCTTTTTCTGCTTTTCTATCGGTGGGCTCTTCTGATGTTGTTTCTGTATCTTTAACTAAAACAGAACCACTCTCATCATCCATTTATTCCACTGTTCCAAAAATGCATTTAACGAGCAAATTGAAACATATATAAAAGTAATGAAATGAATTCTGATACTGGGGTTCTATTTGTTCAAGGAATAACTAAAAAAAGCTGATGAATCCTCATCTTCTTTCTTCAAATTGGTTCTAAAACGATATACTTTCCTTTTAATTCTAGTTTCATCTTCATCTGTGATATCTTCAAGGTATTTCCAGAATTTTTGCTGTTCTTCTTTTTTCTCAAAGTAAGTAGATATTAAAGATCCTACAACAACTGCTGCTGACTTTGTTACTTCTAATTTTGGAATAGCTTTTGAGTGAACTAGTTCATATCCTGCAATTTCCATATCTGATAATTTTTCCAGATGTTGAGGGTAAATAGACATCATATGATTAATTATCTGACAATACTGGTCTTTGAGTTTCAAAGTATATCCAAGTTTCCGAATTTTTGAAATGTACCCTTTTTGAATTAATTCAATTTGCACTTTTTTCATTGTATTGTAACTAAAAGATTTTCCCTTACTTAATCCATCCATATTGAGTCTTAATGTCTCAAAATGACTAGGTGTTAGTTTGTCATATACAGAAGCTAATAAATTATCCAATATTGCCAAGAAGTTGATTACTATTTGATTTCGAGTAAAATGTCTGCCCCCATTTAATTTTTTTACAATTAGAAGTAGTTGCATATTTTCGAATTGGGTTACAGCTTGAATTATAAAATCACGTTGAATGTGTTCTTGAAGAATGTCAACTAATTCATCAATGCAATCTTGAACCCTTTCCTCCTGTCTATCTAGTGACTGCAAAAATTTCTCCTTTGCGTCAATTTCAACGTCAATTAGGGAAGATATCAATTCTTTCTTTAGATTATTATTCTCTCCTCTAATGACTTCGGTCATAGTACCTTCAAAATATAATACTCACTTTCGCTTATATACGCGAGAAAAAATGAGGTAGATTTTGAGTAAAATGACTCAAAACTAGCTTTCAAGAAGTTTTACTTTTTCATTAAAGGCAGTAATTAGTTCATCAATTGGTCCTATAGATTCTTGAATATTTTTCCAGTAATCTTGGTCGTACCATTGAGCATCTAGTTCTTCTGACTCTCTACCTTGTTGTTCAATCCAAGTATAATACTTAAGATGATGAATTCGTTTTCTTTGTAAATAATTTAGCTCAAGCATACTATCAGTCTTCTGACCACGTAGATGTGCATGAAACGCTCGTGAAGCATCATCAGTTGTAAAAGCTCCATGTTCTTCATTCATTTCAGCTAGTCTGGATTGATAGAGTTCCATTGAATCTGTAAACACAGTTATTACGATATCTTCTTCTGTCAATTCGAAGTATTTGGCATATTTAATTGCCATCAACATATTTGCAATACTTGATATTCCTAAAAGGTGTAGCTGTTTGACAATTTCCTCTGGTACTCCATGTTCTCTAAGATATTTATGACCTGTTGGTTCATTAAATAATCTCATTATTTGTTGAGTATCAGTATCATCAATTGCAATGACCATATCAGTGTTTTTTACATTATGAATCCAAGGAATGTGCTTGTCTCCTATACCTTCGATTGTGTGAGCACCGTAACCATTCAATAGCATAGTTGGACACTGTAAAGCCTCCCCTGCTGCTATTTTCACTCTAGGATAATGATCTTTGAGGAAATCTCCACAAGCTATGGTTCCTGCGGATCCTGTTGTTAAAACAACACCATGAGGTACTTTTCCACCTAGTTCGTTATCTAGTACTTCTTTCATTGCATTTCCTGTTACTTCATAATGCCATAGATAATTACCAAATTCATCAAACTGATTAAAAACAACTATGTTGTCACGTGTTTTTCTTAATTCCCAGACTTTATCAAAGATTTCCTTAACATTGCTTTCGCTTCCGGGTGTTTTGATTATCTCACCTGCAACAGTTTGTAACCATTCAAAACGTTCTTGTGACATCTCTTCTGGCAAAATGGCAATTGATTCACAAGCAAGAAGGGCGGCATCATATGCTCCACCACGGCAATAGTTTCCTGTGCTAGGCCAAACTGCTTTGTGTAGAACAGGATTGAATTGACCAGTAATTAATCTTGGAACTAAACAACCAAATGTAGCTCCTACTTTGTGAGCACCAGTTGGGAAGAACTTACCAACTAAAACGATTATTCTAGCTTTTACACCAGTTAATTCAGGAGGTAATTCCATATAATTTACTTTACCAAAACCTCCTCCCTTAGGAATTGGTTCATTTTTCCATGTAATTCTAAATAGATTCCTTGGATGTACATCCCACAAACCTATGTCTTTTAGTTCCTCAGATATCGAAGAGGGTACTAAACTTGGATCTTTCTGCTGAGCAAAAGTTGGAATAATTATACTTCTTTCTTTAGCTCGTTTTACTGAGTCTTTCAGCTGTTCATTGTCCATTTTAAGATCTATCATAAATGTAAGTAGTTTTTACAACCATTTTAATTTTTGGACGATTAACAAAAAAATGTAGGGGAGGAATAAATATCATTCTACTCCTATTTTAGTTGTTATTTTTACTAAAACAAAGATTACAAGAGCTACTATGAGGAATGTAATAAAAGCAGCTATGAAATGACCAAAGAGAAAAGGTCCTACAGCCCAATCAGCTATTACTCCGACCCCCGGAATATATTCTAATATGGGCATAATTAAATCAGTAACAAGTGCTTTAACTAACTCACCTAAGTATGTTGCCAAAATAAATGCTACTGCTAGACCCATTACTTTGTATTGCTTAATAAACTCCAAGAATTCATTTTTTATCCTAATTGATCTATCTTTGAAACCTTTAGGTTTTATCTTTTCAATTATAGGTTTTTCTTTAGGTTCCAAGAGCTCTCGTATCTTTCTTAATTCGTCAAGTAGTTTTTCCTCTACTGCCATTTGAATCAGAAAAACATTGAAAAATATTTAATAAGTGTTTTTAAGACATTTAAGAACCATAAAAAGAGAAAACATTTCGTATCAATGCTCAAAGTTCTTGTACAGAAGTATTACTACTGTACCTGGTCCTGTATGGGTAAATATTGCAGCACCTAGCTGAAAAACACCCATTATCTTTATAGTTGGATATTTCTCTTTGAAATAGTTCTTAGCTATTTTTACTCCTTTTTCAGCTTTTCCAGCTGTTATATAAACAGCAAGGTCTTCCTTTACTTTTATGTCCTCGTAAGCATGGTCTATGATTTTCTTAATAGCTTCTTCATAAGAACGTGTAGCTGAAAAACCTTCTAATTTTCCTTCATATGTTCCTTCTAAACAAGGAGTAAGACTCAATAATGAACCAACAGCATATCTAAATTTACTTACTCTTCCTCCTTTCATGAGATATTTGAGCGTTTCAACTGTTAAGGTTGATTTTAGTTCATTTGATTTAAAATAATTTAGACCTTCAATCACTTCATCCATACTTTTTCCTTGTTGAAATAGAATACTAGCTTTAATAACTTGTAATCCAATTGCCATAGATGCTTGATAGGAATCAAAAATTTCTAATCTCGCTTTTCCACCTTTTTCTAAGTAGATTTTCTTAGCTAAGTTAGCCGTATTATAGGTACCTGTTATACTAGCTGCCATAGTAATATACAGAATATTCTCAACTTTTTCATCTATGGAGCTGATGATTTCCAGCATATCCTTTAGGTTGGGTTGTGATGTAGTTGGATATTTTTTAGCTGTGAGAACTCTTTCATAATATTCGTCATTTGTAATCTCTATCTTTTCCTTAAGAACTTCATTAGTATCAGGTAATACTACTGAAAAAGGCATAATTCTTATGTCATATTTTTTTATTAACTCATCACTTAAATCTGCACCAGAATCTGTAATAACTGCAAAATTCGCCATTTAACTCACTAACAAAAAATATTTTCATCCTATAAAAGCATTTTTTATAAACAAAAAAAGAAGAAATTTTAGGACTTTTTCTTTACTAATTTATAAGAAACAAATCCTATCATTCCTAAAATCAGAATAATACCAATAGATGCAGTAACAATTATCTCTAGTTCTAGAGGTGGTGCAACACTTGTTCTTTGAAGAATTATGCCTACAAAATAGAGCACTAACAAAGTGGGTTTAAAAGGTTTTTTTGTGACAAAAATTTTTGATTTCAGCTTTCTTTCCAATTCTTTATCTACTAGGTAGTTACTTCATATTTATGGTAAGTTTACGAGCTAAATTCTTCATCGGAATAATGAAACTACTACCCATGAAAAATGAAGGTAAAATGGATGTTGAAAAAAAGCGTGAGAAGTTAGAAGATGATGTTTTCTTATTTAAGACACCCAGAAAAACTAAGATTGAGAAATTTGAACTTAATGGAATGTCAGTTGAATGGTTAAGTCGAGACGGTCAACTTGAAGACAGAGCTGTTTTGTATCTTCATGGTGGGTATTATGTTTCAGGCACACTTGAAACACATCGTAGTCTTGCTGCTAGAATTGGAAAAGCATCAGACTCCCCAGTATTATTTATCGATTATCGTCTTGCACCAGAAAATGCTTTTCCTGCTGCTATTGAAGATTCAACTTCAGCTTATTCTTGGCTATTAGAAACTAAAAAAATTCAAGCAGATAAAATTGTTATTGCTGGTGATTCTGCTGGTGGAGGTTTAACTCTTGCCACTCTACTAAAATTACGTGAAGAAAAAATAGCTCTTCCTGCTGGAGGTGTTTGTCTTTCTCCATGGACCGATCTTGCATTAACTGGAGCTTCTGTAAAGGCTAATGCAAAAATCGATATTATGATAACAGAAAATGAAGGTCACCAAGCAGCTGAATATTATCTCCAAGATGTAGATCGAAAGAATCCTTTAGCTTCACCTCTATATGCTGATCTTGAAGGATTGCCACCGTTGTTTATTCAGACAGGAACTGATGAAGTTCTGTTAGATGATTCAACTCGTTTTGCTGAGAAAGCGGAGAAATCTGGGGTAAAGGTTGAATTAGATATATGGAAGGGGATGTTCCATGTTTTCCAAATTTTTGGTACTTTAATGCCTGAAAGTAAGAAAGCATTAGAGAAGATTGGAACTTTCATAAAGAAAGTCATGAAATAGAAAGAAGGCAAGATTCCGAATATCTTTTATTGTGGCTAATTATATCTATTCCATGGAACATCAAGCAATTTCTGGTATAGATCTCTCAGAACGTTTTTTCTACGAAGTAGTAAAGAGTGTTATAGATATAGAGTTCCCAGAATTAAGATATGCTGCGGCTTTACTTGGACAGGGTTCAGAGGTACTTGGTTTAGATGATGAGATCTCTAAAGACCATGATTGGGGTTTAAGATTATTCTTGTTTATTGAAGAATCGAAATTCGAGTCACTGCAAGAAATTCTCAATGATTTATTCAAAAAGAGATTACCTTATGATTTTCTGGGATATTCAACAAATTGGGTATATAATGAAGATAAAACCATGCGTCCTGAGCTTATAGATGAAGGAGAAGTAAATCATAGGATAGAGATTTTTTCTGTACAATCATATCTTAAGAAGTATCTTGATATTGAAACTTTGGAACTTTCTGAAATTGATTGGTTATTATTACCAGAACAAAGATTACTCGAATTTACATCTGGAAAAATTTTCTATAATAATGATCTGGGTGAATTAACAGTTGCCAGATCAAAACTCCATTATTTTCCGGACAATGTATGGAAATACAAACTACTCTCTCAATGGAATAGAATTTCACAGGAAATTGCTTTTGTGGGAAGAACTCGTTTAATTGGAGATGAATTGGGAACCAGAATTGAAACATCAAGATTGGTGAGAATGATAATAGAAATGGTCTTTATTCAGAGAAGAAAATACATCCCATATTCCAAATGGCTCACAATAGTGTTTCAGCAACTCCCAATAGCAAAAGATCTTTATCCACTTCTCTTAGATATACTGAAAGAATCAGATGGAGAAACAAGGGAGCAGTCTCTTTGTGATGCGTATTTGATGCTATTGGAAGAGCAAAATAAACTGGAAATAACTCCCAAAATTGAAGGTAAAATAAAACCCTTCTACTCTAGACCATTTTTGATTGTAAATGTTGATGATATAACTGAAGAATTGGAAAAAATTGTTGAATCGCCTCTGAAAGAACTTAAACAGCTGGGGTCTATTGATCAATTTATAAACTGTACAGATATAACTTGTGATGCTAAACGAGTAAAGAATGCTAAAGGATTCTTTGAGTGATTATTTCAGAATCCCTGTACGAACATTTTCAAATCTAGTTGGAGCAATTCCGTGACCAACATAAGCTGCTTGTCCCGGTTCTCCTTTACCACAATTAGGCGTTCCAAAAATTTTCCAATGCTTTTTGCTACATATACCACTAACATTTCCCCAAAAATTTGGTGTTATCCCTTCATAAGTTGGATTTTTTATCATTTCTGTCAGTTCACCATTTTCTATCTTCCAACCTATTTCTGTACCAAATTGAAAATTCATTCTGATATCGTCAATACTCCAGCTTCGATTTGTATCCAAAAAATAACCCTCTTTAGTATCAGCAATCAGTTCATCAAATTCCCAATCACCAGGTTCCAAATTAACATTAGTCATTCTTACAATTGGTATTCTATCATATCCCATAGATCTGGATGCTCCAGAGCTTCTATCAATACCAACTGCTTTTGCTGTTTCTCTAGAAGATAAATATCCAGTAAAAACTCCTTTGTCAACAAGGATATTTCTCTGAGCTTTTACACCTTCATGATCATAAAAGAAAGTACCTAAACCACCTGGAACAGTTGCATCAGCAACCATTGTAACTTGTTCGTTACCATATTTGAAACCAGTTCCAAGCAAATCTGGGGTTAGAAAACTAGTTCCAGCATATGCAGCTTCATATCCAATAGCTCGATCAAGTTCTGTTGGGTGTCCGCAGCTTTCATGAACTTGGAGAGCTAATTGAGAATGTCCTAGAATAATAGTTGATTCTCCACTAGGCATTTTTTTTGCGGTTAGTAAATCTATAGCTTCCTTGGCTGCTTTTTCAGATACGTCAATAAGATTTAGTCCTTCAAAATATTCGTATCCTTCTGTATGGAAGTCTCCTCTAAAGCTAGCTGGAAGGCTTCGAGTCTGTGCTTCTCCTTGATCCATGGCAGTAGAAGCAACTCCACCTCCACACCATGTTATAACCTGGTCAATTTTACTCCCTTCTGTTGTGTATAAAATCATATGATCTCTACGACTTACGTAATGGCTTGTAGATACCTTGATTTTATCTGAAAATGATTTGGCTCGTTTAGAGCTTTCTTCAAGAATTTCTATTTTCTCATTAAGTTCAATAGTAAAAGGATCTTTTTTCATTGGTGTAGAAACTTTATCATCATAAATTGGTTCTTCAGCTAATTCGATGTCAAACTTCTTTACTAAGGATGATGCTTTTGCAATTTTAACTGCTTGTTTTACTAAATCAGTTACAGAATCTCTTGTTAGTTCATTTGTACTAGCAAAACCCCAGCTTTTGTTAACTAAACATCTTATCCCTATCCCTCTCTTATCGGTTTTAGTAAGTCTTTCAAGAGTGTTATTTTTGAAAGAAATATCTTCCATAAGGGTGTGCATGAATTTTACATCTGCATACTGAACTCCCTCTTTATCTGTGCATTTTAAACCGTAGGAAACAAGGTCTTCTAGATCCTCTATTTTATCTTGCATATGTGATTTTTCTTCTTCTTGTTAAAAATCTTTGTCTAAATTTAGTCAGAATTTTCATTTTCGATAGTTTTCAAAATACGACTAAGTTTTTCTAATGAATATGCTCCCTTTGGTCTACTGAATAATCCTCTGATTTTGATTGTATCTCCAACATTAAGGTTCTTACCTTCAGACATTAAACTTATACCAATTTTGGCACTTTTGATTTCTTCTCTGAAATAATAGCTTTTTCCTAATGTGTGTATAGGTTCGATTGCTAATCGTAAAACTTCAACCGAATTCATTATTTCTTTCATATAAAGAGTGGGTTTCACATACAGTACATTCATTACAATTTCTTCCTCAATCATCCCAATTGTTTTGACAGCTTTGATTATTTCTCTCTCTACTTTGGACAATTGCTCTTCTGAATCAACCTTTCCAATTTCTATGCAATCAAGTAGATCTTCCAAATTCATTAGGTAGGTCTCTTCCTCAACCATATACCCTTTTTCATTTTTAGCTATAGGCATATTTCCTAATCCTGCTCTAACATCTACTGTATAGTCTATCTCGCTTATTATATCCTTTAAACAATCATAAATTGAGATGATATTGTTAATAACTCTATAATTGTCTTCATCTTTTTCTTCCAATTCTCTGGTTACCATTCCTAGTTTTTCTAAATGAGAAGATATTTGATCGAATTCATAAGGAGTGATTTGATCGTCTTCAAGAATTGAATCAATTTCCCAACCATAGTTTAAAATCTCTAATACTGCATCTTCTACACTTTTAATGATTGCTGAATCTTCCTTTGGTAATAAATAATCTTCGTCTCTAAAGCTTGTAGCAATTTCTTTTATTCTCTCTCTTTTGTCCTTGAAATTTCTAGAAATGTTGTGTTTAGACTTCATTTTTACCCCTGAATTTCTCGGTAAAAATATGGCTTACATTTCATTAAAAGCTTTCCATTTAAAAATAGAAGAAATGATAGTTTTAACTATCCGAAATTCTCAACTAATGCATCATATACTATGTTTGCATAATCTATTACTTCTTGTTTCTCTGTGTATTCATCTGTTACATGTAGTTGATCAAGTTTTCCAGGACCCATTATGATAAAAGGAACATTGGTACCAGGGATGAGCATAGCTCCATCTGTGCCGTAGTTTACTCCAATTATTTCATTTTTACCTAATTCAGATGCTTTTTTCTTAAGGAATTTAACTATCTCAGTTTCATATTTTAGTTCTATGGTTGGAATTTCATGGATTATCTCAATCTCAGCTCTCACGGGTTCTTGTTCATTAAACCCGTCAATTAATTTCTTGAGTTTTGTTTTTACTTCTTCACGTAAGTTATCAGAAACCAACCGAATATCACACTTAAACTCACAATATTCAGGTACTACATTAATTAGAGTACCACCAGATATCTTTCCAATGTTGACTGTAGATTTACCCATTATCTCATGTGTAAAATCAGGAATTACCTCTTTCATTTTTGGAATTAAAGAAGCAGCTCCTTCAATAGCACTTATCCCAAGATGAGGTGTTGATCCATGAGCTGATTTACCATAAATTTTGATTTTAATCCAAAGAGTTCCCTTTTCAGCAATCCCAACTTGTAATTCGGTAGGTTCCCCAACAAGAACAAATTC
Source organism: uncultured archaeon (assembly GCA_964590855.1). Taxonomy (GTDB): domain Archaea; phylum Asgardarchaeota; class Heimdallarchaeia; order Heimdallarchaeales; family Heimdallarchaeaceae; genus UBA460. The sequence continues at coordinate 32,849 of CAZPXJ010000007.1, read as the reverse complement.
ACACCCCTCCATAATCCCATCCTCTTTAGCTGCAAAAGACCCATCCATCCCAATTTCCTCGTCTGAAGTACCTAAGAAGATAATTTTCTTGTTCAGCTCTATGTTCTTCTTCTTCAATGCAATTAAAACTGAAATGAAAGCAGCATCTGCCCCCTTCATATCTGTAGTTCCTCTTCCATAGATTTTTCCTTCATGTTCTATTGCGGCGAAAGGAGGATACTTCCATTTTGTTTCATCTCCTGAGGGAACAGTATCCAAATGACCAGTAAGAATGACTGTTTGTTTAGATTCTCCATAATGAGCAATAATATTAGCTCTACCATTTGCATATTCCTGAATTTTAGTTTCAATTCCATACTCTTCTAGAATATTCTTAATATAATTAACAGCTTCTAGAGTTTCTCCCGGAGGATTTTCAGTTTTAATTTTTACTAACTCTTTCAAGATTGGTATAACATCTTCTTCAGTAATCATGATATCTCACGATAAAGAAACGTTTGATATTTTTAACTTTTCACTAAAATGATTGACTTCCCCTTCAACAAAGATTTTTTGAATACTAAAAAGTATGAATACTAAGGATTGATTGTCATATGGAAGAACAAAAAGAGATAAGAAATTACCTTTCAGACTCTTCAAGAAGGATGGTTCTATCACAAATAATATCCTTTGCTAAAGCTGTTTCTGCTTCTGAATTATTGGATAAATTACCTATTACAAACAGAAGTACAATCTATAATATTCTGGATCGTTTAACTGAACTGAAGCTTATAAAGAGACAAGAAGTGAAGTTTGGTGGCTCAGATAGAGTATTCTATTCTCCTAATCATGATGTAATATCTAGTGACTTTTTCAGGAGCTTAATTCAAGAATTTCGAGATTTAGAACATTCTCCTGTCATGAATCTTGAATATAAATATACTTGGAATGATTTTCCTGAATGTTTGATTATGGGCAATACTTTGCGATTAACAATTGTTTATGGTTCTTGGATGACAGAAGCAGCAAGTACGATAGATGCCCTTTACGTTCCTGAGATTTCACAGATGTTGTCTCATTGGGCAAACAAAAACAAGAAAATTCCTATAGAAAATATTCTCATTAATTCTGTTTTAGATTATCAAGCAATTCATTCAAAAAATGAAAATATGTTAGTTATAGGATCTGGTGCTGTTAATCGTATAACTTCAGAAATTATGACTTTGTATGATGAAAATCTTCCTATTAAATTCCAAACTCCTTCAAGTAAGAATATTCATAGTACCTTAACGGATATAACATATAGTGAAGAGACACCAGTGGGTTTGTTAACTGGAATCCTTGCACTGTTGCCTAATCCTTGGGATAAATCAAAAGTGATTATCTTGTGTGCTGGATCTAAAAATGTTGGAACTCAAGCTTCACTCAAAGCTATACTTGATGATCTTATATCCTCTATTCAGATGAAAGAATCTATAATATCAAATCATAGCAAATTCACTGAAATACCTATCAGGATAGTTCAAGCAAAAGGCGAAGAATTATTAACAAGAATGATACAACAAAAAAGCCCCAAAATTCAGGATTATGATTTTATAGAATAGTCAAACTATTTCTCATTTTCAACAGTTACTTCAAGTGGTTCTAGAGTATCTATTACAACTTTAATCCTATCACCATGAACTACCTTTCCGACTCCTTCGGGAGTTCCCGTAATAATAACATCTCCAATATCAAGAGTCATATAGTTAGAAATATACTCTATTAGGAATCCTGGAGCGAATACTATGTTGCTTATATCATCATCTTGGCGAACTTCATCATTGAGCAAAGTTTTGATTCTTAATGACTCTGGTAGGGGATTGATGTTGATCCATGGACCAATAGGGCCAAAAGTGTCAAATCCTTTAGCTTTAACCCAAAGTTCTTCTGTTTTCTGGATATCTCTTGCAGTCATGTCTAAAAAAGCAGTATAACCGAAGAATTCCTGTGGATTTTTACGGATATCATCTGCTTTTACTTTTTTCAGTTTTTGTTTAATAACCAGAGCTAGTTCTCCTTCATATTCAATTTGTTGTGATAATTTAGGTAGTTTTACAATTCCATTATGAGGTATCAAACTACTTGTTGGTTTTAGAAAAACAACGGGTGAGTCTGGAACTTCATTTCCTAGTTCTTTTGCGTGTCCTACATAATTTCTACCAATACCAACAATTTTTGAAGGGTTGATAGGGGAAAGTATTTTCGTGTCCTCAATTGGAATTCCTGTAGGTGAGATATCAATGTCCTGAGTTGTATCAGCTAAAACTTCTCTAATATCGCTAAAAATCTGAAAAACTTGTTTCTTCTTTTCGTCATATACAACAGGATAAATCTTGTTTTCAAATAGAATTCTACCGATTAGCATTTTATCACTTCGTTATGTTTTTTTTCTCAGCTGATAACAAGCTGAAATTTTTAGGTCTAAAGAAACAGTAAACAATTGTACCTATTGCAATCAACACAGCTGCAATATAGAAAGTAACTTTATAAGAATAAGCATCAGAATTTCCAGAGTTCATAATTAATATAGCTAGAGGTTTTGATGTGAAAACTGAAAGGAGAGTAAGTCCTACAGCTGTTATAGAAAGTGAAGAATAGAAAATTAGTTTTCCTCTACTCTTAAACTTAGCAAACTTGTCAATTAAGAAATATACCAATATTCCTAAAATTAAGAACGATATTATTGTATATAGAATTATGATAATGACATTTGATGCAACTATTGCGTCAGCAATGGGTCCTGTTAGAATAGTACCTCCTAATCCCCATGACAGATAAAACGTAGCATTATAATAACCCATCATTTTACCTCTGGTTTCAACAGGAACAACCCTATTTACCATAGAATAAGCAGTTGTTTGTATCCAAACTCTAGAAGTTCCTTTCAATGCCATATAAATGAAAAATATAATTATGTGAGGGGCAAAAGGTAAAGCTATTGTACCAATAAAAGCGCAAAGAAAACCAACAAGTAGCATGGTACTATCACCAAAATGAGTAGTTAGAAAACCTATCACTAAACCTGCAATTATCATTGCTATACTACTCGTATTTCTTAATTGTGCTACTACAATGTCAGAAGCCGCAAAAGTATCGGGAAGTCTGATGTGAATCTGTATCATCTGATTTACACTATTTCCCCCAATATTAACTATTGATAGAACTATCAACAACCAAATAAACAATTTTACTGGCCATTTTGATTGTCCATTCTTTTCTCTCTTGTTTCTTAGAGCAGTTTCCTCCTCTGTTGCATCTATCTTTTCAAAATAACCCTCTTCGAGATCTGCATATGATTCTGGTATCATAAATAGTGCAATAATACTGAAAATCATTATTCCTGAAGAGATATAGAATAAATCTCCTAGCCAAAAGCCCAATCCATCTCTATATAGAAATCCACTAGCAGTAACCCCAATAACATTGCCTATCCCTCCAACAAATTGTAATAGACCCATAGTCTTACTTCGTTCTGAATCTCTTGTTAGGTCTGCTATTAGAGTGGTCCATCCTAAATTGCTACTACTCCAACCTGCTTCTATTATAGTAAAACCAATTATTATGACGAATGCTGAAATTCTTAGAATATTTGGAATAGCATTAGGATCATATGAAATTAAATTGGGTAAAATTTCAGTTAGTTCTGATTGGGAGAAAAGTACATCTCCTATGTAACCAATTCCTACTTTACTCTTATTGACATTGTTGTGTATCCAAAAAACAATAAGATAACCAATTGCTGCAAACACTTCTCCAAATACTATCAATAATCTTCGTTTCTTAAATTTGTCAGAAATTCTCCCCCAAATACCCGCTTGTGCGGCTATATTTGCTATCATTGGCAAAGTAGCAAATAGTGTCATTTCTGTGTTTGAAACACCTAGAAACTCCTTAAGATAGATACTGAGAAAGAAGTAAAATATACCTCTTCTGAATTGAGCAAGTATCTGAAAAATGGATAGACTTGCAAAGTGTTTTTTCCTCATTTCTTAGCCTCCATATAGTAGACAGATTAGGTATATTGACAGCTTGTTTCAAAAAAAATAGAAACGAAATATTAAGCTTGCGATACGTTCTTTTCTTTCTGATATCAAACTTAATTGAACATTCTTATCCGATTTCAGCTTATTAAAAAATCTTTTATAGACTTTTACAGAAAATATTACTGAGGACAATGTTAGGTGAATATGAAACAATTATATAGCGGTTTTTTAATGTCCCTACTATTAAGTAGAAACGCTGTCCTCTTGAGAAATTTGAACAAAATTTTACAGGTGATCATATGGTTAAACTAGAACTACCAGATGGAAATATATTGGATGTACAAAAGAATAGCACTATTTTGAGTGTAGCTCAACAAATAGGCTCTGGATTAGCACAAGCAGCTGTAGCTGCAAAAATTGACGGTGTATTAGTCGATTTATTCTTTGAAGTTACAGATGATGGGAAACTTGAGATTATTACAGAAAAGTCTGAAGAAGCATTAGACATGCTGAATCACAGTGCAGCTCATATTATGGCTGGAGCAGTAGTTGATTTATTCCCTGATGCTAAACCTACCATAGGACCAAGTATAGAACCTGTAGGATTCTATTATGATTTTTATGTAAAGGAACCTTTCTCTCAAGAGGATTTGGAACAAATTCAGAAAAGAGTAGATGAAGTTATAAAAGAAAATTCTGAATTTAAAAGAGAATCGATGTCTTTGAAGGAAGCCATCGATTATTACAAATCTAAGGATAAAAACAAATTCAAAGTTGAAATTCTAAAAGAGATGGAAGCTGAGAATGTTTCATTCTATTCGCATGGAAAGAGTGTATTCAAAGACCTTTGTAGAGGCCCCCATATCCCTTCAACTGGAAGGATTAAAGGTATCCAAATTTTAAATGCTTCTTCAGCATTCTGGAGAGGTGATGCTAAAAGAGAATCTTTGCAGAGGGTTTATGGTGTTGCATTTTACAGTGCAAAACAACTTAGAAAACATCTCAACATGCTCGAAGAAGCTAAGAAGCGAGATCATAGAATAATCGGACCACAATTGGATTTATTCGGAACTGCAGATGAGTGGGGTCCAGGAATGCCATTGATTTATCCTAAAGGGACAATCATACTTGAGATTATGAAAGATTTCTGGATCAAAGAGCACAGAAAAGCTGGATATGAAATTGTTCAGACTCCCCATATTTTCAAAGAATTAGTGTGGCAAACCAGCGGTCACATAGATTACTTTCTGGAACATATGTTTCCTGTTGATCTTAAAGGAGAAAATTGGTTTGTTAAACCAATGAATTGTCCTGGTCACATGATGATTTATAACAGAAAAGCTTACTCGTATCGAGAATTACCCGTAAGACTGGGAGAAATGGGAACAGTTTATAGATATGAATTATCTGGTGCATTACATGGACTTTTCAGGGTGCGAAGCATTACTCAAGATGATGCCCACATCTTTATGTTACCCGATCAACTTGAAGATGAAATAATTGGTGTAATAGAAATGGTAAATCATTTCTACAAAGCTTTTGGGTTTGAAGAATGGGAATTTTTCATCAGTACTAAACCAGAAAAAGCTATTGGTGATGATGCTGGATGGGATCATGCTACTAATGCCTTAATGAAAGCTATAGAAAGATTAGGCATTAAATATAAAATCAAAGAAGGTGACGGAGCGTTCTATGGTCCCAAAATAGATGTAGATGTTAAGGACGCCATTGGAAGACGATGGCAATTGGCAACTATTCAAGTTGACTTCAATCTGCCAGATAGATTTGATATCAATTATCTAGGGGAAGATGGACAGAAACATCGACCATTCGTAATTCATCGAGTTGTTTATGGCTGTATGGAGAGATTCTTAGCAATCATTGTAGAACACTATGCAGGAAAGATGCCTATATGGTTAAGTCCTGTTCAAGCTGTTGTGATTCCAATAACTGATTCTCATGCTGAATATGCCAAGAAGGTTTCTAACGAACTAGTTGAAGCTGGAGTTAGAGTTGAAGCAGATCTTACTGGAGAAAGAATGGAGTACAAGATACGACATGCTACAATGCAGAAAGTACCTTACATCATTAATGTTGGTGATAAGGAAATAGAAGCAGAAACCATTGCAGTTAGAAATGTTAGATCTAAAGATAACAAGGTGGAATATGGAGTTAAGATTCCTGATTTCATAAAAAAAATCCAATTACAAAACAAAAATTATGAATGATAAATATATCATTCTCTCATTTTTTAAACAAAATTTAGAAAAGAAATGGATTATTAGTTTCCATTTTGTAATTTTTCAAATTCTTCTTCAATGTGTGCAATTTTTATTCCAAGTGTGTCCATTAATTGGAAACACCATCCTAACCACACATTAACAAAACCTTTAGCACCTGCATCAACAACTCCAGCTTCTTTTAGAACTGGTAATAGATTTGGTGTATTTTCAAGAGATATAACAGCTGTTTTATAGGTTTCAGTAATCATTTCTGTCCAATCGCCACCTTTAGCAGCAATTGATTTTGCTTTAGCTGCTGTATCTTTAATTACTGTAAGGATGGTTCCTTCAGTTGGGTGAAGAACAGCATCATAGGACCATTCAGAACCTGCTTCTAGAGCTGTAGCAAATTCTTCAATCCCTACTTCTTCATGGTCTTCAATTTCAGCACTAAAGCCTTGGAAAAATTGGGATATAATAACACCAGAATTACCTTTAGCACCTAGAAAACTACCCTTAGTAATCAATTGAGCTGCTTCATGAATAGAACTTGGATCAACTTCATCAAATTGTTCTACAACTGTTCTTATTGTTAGAAACAAATTAACACCAGTGTCTCCGTCTGGTATTGGAAAAACGTTTATTGCATTAATTTCCTCTTTAGTTTGCTCAAGATTATGAGCAGCACTAATCATCATTTTCTTAAGAGTAATCCCGTCGATTTTTGTGTTAGGTGGCATCATTTTTTTGTCCCACGTTCTAGGTAGTTCTTTTACCGTCGCAGTATTTTGTTACTTGAGCAGTATATAATACTTCCTTGTTTTTATGAGCATATAATATTACATTTTAGAAATGCATTTACGCTCATGTGTAATTGCCAACGAGCCTTTTAAAAACCTATTCATTAGGCAATATTATATCATGATAAAACATTAGAATTCTCGAGAAATAAGCGAAATTAAGAAAAAAATAAAAGAAAAAAAATTGCCTATTCTAGTAACAAAGCTGGCTTCATTGGTCTAGCTTTTTGAGCCTTATTTTGTGGGTCATAAATGTCCTTGTTTCCTGCAATATGAACATGGATTTCAGAATTGACATATGTTCTACTAATGAACTCTTTATACCCTTCTATGGCATTCTTCTGCTTCTCCGAGGATAGCATTTCGATTCTGAAAATAGATGGATCTCTGAGCATTTGTTTCGCTTCATTTGCTATTTCTTTCATGTATTTACTTAAGGATTTATTCTCTTTCGCAACACTCATTATCTTGCCTATTTTGACAGCTTCATTTTCAAAAATATCTTGTGCAACTTGATATAATTCGTTCTTCCAATCTGCATTGATATAAATGTGGATTTTCTTTGGAGTTGTTTTCACTAGTTTTACTATTTGATCAATGTCTTCAAGTAAATTTCCAATGAATTTAGCTTGTAATGCATTTTGTTTATCCTCTTTGGTAATTTTAATTTCAGGAAACTGTACTAGTGAGACATATTCTTGATTCCCCATCTTTTCGTGAAGCTCTTCTGAGATGTGTGGAATAACGGGAGCCATAACAACAACAATTTGTTCGATTGCTTGTTTCAGAATTGATTCTCTTTCCTCTCTTTGAAGATGTTCTGCAATTTTCTGATACTCATCTATAGCTCTGATATTTGCATAAAATCCTTCTAGTACGTAATCTCTAACATTGAACTCTTTAATAGCATTTAAAGCTCGTTTTAGATTTGTCTTCACTGATGATTGGAATATTTGTGAAGGAAATGCTGGTTCTATCTCCTCAGTTTTTATTACATCTACACTCCTATTGGCATATTCCCAAAACTTTCTTAATCTTTGTAAAGCGAAATTTACTTCTGTTTCTCGCCAATCAACAATTGTATCAGCTGTTGCTATTGACGCTAAATGTAGTCTAGTTAAGTCAACACTATATTTTTCAGGAATTTGTGCAATGGGTATAACATTTCCTTTACTCTTACCCATTTTCTGCCCTTCACGTATTAACATTTCATTTAGTGAAAAAGCTGGTAACCAATATTTTTCTGGAAACACTGCTACATGGTGGAATATAGCAAATGACAAATGGTTGGAAATGTGAGCTATTGCTGTATGTCTAAGATCGTTAGGATAATAGTATTCGAAAGATTCCTTCATTTCATTAATAATCGCTTCTTCAACATTAGTTGTGGTGCTAACATCTTTTAACTTACCTTTGTCTAAAAAGATGTGATCGAATAGTTCAGGTTTTAGCTGTTCAGGTTTGATGTTATTTTCTCTAATCGTTCGAATTATTGTATAAAATGCCATATAAATAACTGAATCACTTAATGATTCAATAATCCAACCTTCTCCTTTAGTTAATGGAAATTCTGTACCCAAACCTCGTTTTCGAACACATGGTCGTTTATCTAACCAATTGAATGTATTCTCAAATGTTTGTCTATATTTGTCTGGTGTAATTACCATTTTGTTAAGTGCATTAAATGCAGTTTGTTTCCATTTTTTATCTCCATAATTGAGGAAGTATTGATCTTGGAGAACTGCTACGATTATTTGACCACCACATCTACAGAAAGCTTTTTTGGAAGTCTCATAGATTTCTGTAGCTAAGTTGTCTGCTTTGAGTTTTTTAGCTACTGCATCTTTTGCTTCCTCAACTTTTAATCCCTTGAATTTACCAGTGATTTCTTTCATGATTCCTGAATAATATTCATCCTTGTAGATAGTCTGTGTTGCCTTCTCAAGTTTTTGTTTATCTTCTTGACTTTTTACACCTAACATATCACAAAGCTCAACAGCTGGAAAATCTCCATATCCTTTAACTGATATTAATGAAATGGGTTTGATTTGTTCTAGAAGTTCTTTGTTCAAATTGTATTCTTTAATTGTTTCTTTATCATTTTGAAGATCAACTAACGCTGCATAGTCATAAGGTGCATGTGCAGGAACACTATAAACTACTCCTGTAGCATGATCAGTATCAACAAAAGTTGCTGGATAGATGGGGATTTTTTCTTCTGTTATTGGTACTGTAACTTCTTCATTAACAAATTCTTTACCTTTCACTTCTCTAAGTATGGTTATTTCGTGTTCCTGTTCTCGTAGCTTTTCAGTAGATTCTCTTGAAACAACCCATTTCTCGCCATCTATTTCAATTTCATTATAATCCGCGTTTGGATTTATCCAAACATTTGTAGCTCCATAAATTGTTTCAGGACGCAAAGTTGCTGCTACTAAGTGTGAACCACTGTTTAATCTAAACTTGATGCCAACAAATTCGTTTACTTCAACTTTTAGTAAATCACCATCTTGAATATCATCCTCTCCAACTGCATTCTTATCGTTAATACACCATAGGATAGGGTAACTACCCTTTGTTATCAAATTCTTCTCATTTAGAATTCTATATTGCCATTCTATGAATTTGTTGTATTCTTTATCCCCTGTTGTAAACTGGCGCGTATCATCAAGTGAGAAACCCATTCCGAGAAAATCTTGGATAATAGCATTAGCAAAGAAACTAGCTACGTTTTCTTGGTTCTCAAATGATTCAACAATACCTCTTACTTTGTCTTGATCTTTTTCATAAATTGAAACATAGTCTTCATATGTTTTCCACACCTTTTCGTCCTTGATCTTGATTTGATAAGCCACTGCTTGAACTGGAGTTCCAGTTATATGGAAAGCCATAGGCCAGAATACATTATACCCGCTTTGTCTTTTGTATCTTGCAAAAATATCTCCTAAATTATATGTTCTACAATGTCCTATATGCAGTGGTACAGAAGCATAAGGGTAAGGTACTGTTAGAAACCATTTAGGTTTTGTACTTGATATTTTACTTACGAATACTTGATCTTCTTTCCATTTTTTTTGCCATTTTTTTTCTATCTTTCGTATGTCATCTAGAAAGGTCATTCGGAATCCTCCAAGAAAGTGGAAACATTTCTTTTGCTAATGTCCAAGATTACAGATTAAAAGCGTTATCTTTGAGCTTATTAAAATCAAAAATCAATATAAATTGTTACAGAATTTAGATTGTTTGAACTATGGGCTTGAATGCAAAAAACTGTTCCACTAATGAAGATATTTCTGCTTCCTTTAGGTTATCTGTTAGATTTGTCAATAGATTTTTTGTAGCTTGTCTTAAATAATATGTTGAAAATCTGCTACTTACAAAGCATACATGCTTTTCATAAGATTCTATCATAAGATAATTATCTCCTAAATCAATTTCTTTTGGATAAACTTTAACACCACTGAGCTCACCTGCAAATTCGGAGAACGCAGCTATCACTCCTAAAACACTATGACCTCCAACGGTAATTTTACGTTTTGCGGAAGCTGCATAAATCGAAGTACCATCATTCTTGAAAATAAAAATTGCATGAACTTCAGTTGAATAGAAGAACGCTTCAATCCCTCCTAAGTAAATTGAAATACTTATAATCAGAGAACCGAAGGCTACAGGAATATATTCCATATGCAATAACATGATTTTTCCTGTAATAGCATAAAGAGTCTTTCTAATCGCAAACATAAACGCGCTAATGAAGAAAGCAATAACCACTCCCAAAATCATTATATCTATGGTTTTTCGATATTTCTTCTCAGTGAAATTTCGTTGTTTGATAAGATAAATTAGGAAAATTGTACCAGCAAAAAGTGGTAAAGCGGTGTCAAAAATTACCCACGTGATACTTGTTTCTGCAATGTAGAAGAAATATCCACCTGACTCTATGAGTTTTTGTACAACCTTATAATCTTTTGATAAAGTTAATCCAATTACCCCTCCAAAAAGAAATGAAGCAATTGAAAGAATGAATGGAGTATAAACACTCTTTTTACTGATCATTCTTACAAAAAATATAATCGAAACCATACCTATCATGCTGGATATGGTAGCAAATCTTGACCATAACAAAGCTTGATTTTTAGCCAATTCAGTTGATAACTGGCTAAAATGAACTACCAAAATGTTACCAATAATCCACCCCATTATACCAACTATTAACCCAAGAAAATAGTATACTGCTCTAGATGACGTACGTATCTGTTTTCCAACAACTAGTATTGATGCTAGCGCTAATATTAGCAGAGAAACGATTCCAATGCTATAGGAAACCCAGACCATACGCAAAGAGAAAATTAGTTATTTATATACTTATTCCAGAGAAAATTGTTCATTGGAATGTTAAATTACGAAATATTCTTTATCAACATCTCTATTCTTCACCCCTAATTTCGAAACTTTGAAAGATATACCTCCATAAAGTTCAGCAAACTCTTTGTTTTGATATAATGCAGCTGCAATTCTACCTATCGCATCAGATTTCATTATTCCACTACCTGAACCTGCTGTGACTACCTGCAATCCTTTGATTCCATCTGGTTTGAAGACTACAGGATTTTTGTCAATCGTATTCATCGCGTAGAAACCTGCCCAACTATTTGTTAGAGGCAAATCCTTCAGAATTGGAAGATACTCTGATAAAATGAGATATCTATCAAATTCATAGTATATTGGATTAGCTTCAGTATCATCTAGAGGATTAGGTTGATCTTTATTCGTGTTTGGATTGGTTATAATGAAAGGCTTTCCAACTACAGAACCTCCTCCTATCCAAATACTGTTGTTATATTTGACTGGTTTAACGTGAATTCCATACACAGGAAATATAAAGAATGGAGTAGTTTGTTCAGAATTAAAAAATTCATTATCCAGAAAACCAGATAATCTGTCGTGCTGAACTCTAAAAATATACTTCTTCAAAGGCATTACTTGAGAATTGATTCCTAAAGGTAAGAGTAACTCATTTGACCATGCTCCTGTCGCAACAATAAAGGTTTCTGCAGTTATTGTTTTACCTTCAACAGTTTTTGCTGAACCTATTTTCTTCTTTTGCCATCCTACAGGTTCTCCAGGAATTCCTAATTTCTCTTCTTCAGGTTCTAGCACTAACTCTGTAATATGGGTTGAATAGAGCGTTTCTCCTCCCATTTTCTCAAATTCATTCTCATAGAAATCCCTAGTTATTTTATCTGCATCCAATTCTCCACAATCATATCCTAGGATTCCAAAATCGATATTTCTTAAACCAAGCATTTGAGCTTCGGCATTATTTTCGAAATCTGTTACTAATTCGGGAATTTTGTGTTTAATATCATCCTTCTCGAGAATTTCTATCCTGATTTTGTTTTCAAGCATGATTTCAATAGCTGGTTTATTTATCTCAAATTGTTGTTGATCCATTAGCCACAAATAAGTGATATCTTGTAGAGATAAATCAACACCAAGATCATTTTGAACATGCTTAAAGAAATCTCTTGTAGTACTACTTAACAACAAATTGACTTTCGAAGAAAAAGTGTCTCTGTACATTGCTGCAGATTGAGCTGTATTTCCAGCTCCTGCAGATGCAGCTTTATCTACAATTAATACTCTCAAATTCTCATTATTTCTCTTAATATGATAAGCAGTTGCCATACCAAAAAGACCTGCTCCGATTACAACAACATCATACTTTATTTCGCTCATAGTTTTACCTCTGAAGATGAAATTTACTATGCTATAACTATGAGAAATAGTTCGCCTTTAAAAATCTTATACCAAAGTAAGCATAAGTAGTCATATCATTCAATTTTTAAAGATGGACTATTTAGTCAGCTTGAATAGGCGAATACCATATGCAATCAATACCAATAACTGAAGAAGATAAGAAAATTGCAGAAACACTTTCGAAAATTAAAAACAAGATAGCTGTTCTTTCAGGTAAAGGAGGAACAGGTAAAACTACTGTTGCAGTTAATATAGCACAAACATTAGCTAACATGGGTTACAAAGTTGGTGTTCTCGATGCAGATATTACAGGTCCAAATGTACCATTGATGTTTGGTGTTGAGGATGATCAAATGTCCTCACAAGACAACAAAATCCAACCAGTAGAAGCAGGAAAAATCAAGATAGTTTCTATGGAATTTCTACTTCAAGACAAAACCAATGCTATCATTTGGCGTGGTCCTATGAAGATTAAAGCTCTAAAACAACTATTAGCAGATGTAAATTGGGGGGAATTGGATTTTCTAGTCGTTGACTTACCTCCAGGTAGTAGCGATGAGCCACTTTCAATTGTTCAGACAATCAAAGATTTGGATGGTATGATTGTTGTTACAACTCCGCAAAATGTGTCTTTACTTGATGTTACAAAATCTATCAATTTTGCTAAAGTAACAAACACACCTGTAATTGGGATAGTAGAAAATATGTCAGGTTTTATATGTCCTCACTGTAATGAACCAACTTACATCTTCAAAAAAGATGGTGGAAAGAATATGGCTGAAGATCTATCTTTAGACTTCTTAGGTGCTATTCCATTATATTCCCAAATTTGTGAAGCTGGAGATAGAGGAAGACCTGCAGTTTTACAAAATGAAGAAATTGAGAAAATCTTTAAGATTATTGTAGAAAAAATCCTCAAGAAGTTAGAGAAAGAGTAAATTGAAGAAATTATTCTCTACTGATTTTTACATTTTTTGGCAGAAAACTGTCACAACGTTTTTGTATTTTGGTTTTTATACTAGCATTTGATTCATATGAATTTAAATAGAAAAAAACTAATTTTTCTCAGCTGTTTAATTTCATCTATCCTTATTTCTTCAACATTCACAACAATCCATGTTTTGGGTTATGATTGGAATGAAACCCAAACATACGCAATTCAAGAAGACAATAACGTAGGATATGGTGTTTTAGACGGTACAAGAATAAGAGAAAATCAGTATTTGGAGGCAGAATACGCTACAGATATACGCTATGTTCAACTAGATTCTGGTTCGATTACTGAATCTATGGTTAATGATTCATCAGATTTCAGAGATTCAGCAGACTCTGGCTATTATAACAGCTTCATGAGATTTGATCTTGATAGTAATGAATGGAAACAACTTCCTACATACTTTCAAGCTTTCAATAATACTGGCAATGGTCCTAATCTGCAATTAACAACTGGATTGAATAACCAAGGTTTTCTCTCATTGAATGATAAAACCGCGATTGAACTCCAACCTGGAATTGTATACATCTACAAAGTAAATTTAGTGGCTGGTAAGATGTTTGACCTCAACTTTAAAACCACATCAGGTCTAAATTATTATATATTCCATGAAGATGTTCTTTCAGATAGTGGCTCAGCTAATGGTTTAACCAGAAACATATTTCCACTAGTTTCAAGAGCAAAAGGAGATTATTTCATTTATCTCATATCCGGTAGTTATAATTATGTAATTATTCAACCTAAAGAGATTAGTGTAACAACTCTATCTGCCAACCAGTTAGCAGCTGGATATTTTGTAAACGAACCCAACAATATCTGGAATGAAACAAAGCAAGCCGTTGAAACTAACAAAAACAAAGAAACAATCCATGCATATTATTTGAAATTAAGTGCGGGAACTTATCTTTTCAAGTACGTGAAATTTGATAGTTTCAATACTGATGCATATATTATGCCATCTGTAATTTGGGAAACATCAAGTTCTCAACCAAGCTATTATGATAGGACTATTAATACCAGTCCAACAACCAAACAACTGTATCATTTTGAGTACACTACAACTGTTGTAGTATATATTGATGCAGATTACTTTGATAACACTTGGGTAGAATTTGATTATTTCTTCTCTGTTGATGAATTAGATTCCCCTATTCTCCAACCCGAAGAAACCTTTGATTACGCTGATACATTCTTCCATTATGGTATAGACATAGAAAACAGTCAAGCAGCTTACTTCAACATGACAGGAATGTCTACTTTCAATATATGGTATTTCAAATATATAGACAAAAACCACATTTATCGTGGAACTTATAGCCTTCAAGCAAGTGGTAACTCAGCGGAAAAGCTTGTACTAGATCCAGGATATTATTTCTTTATGGACCCAGATGAAAGTACCTATGACTTAGAAATAAAATATAATGCTATAGTCTCCGAAACCTATTCTGGAGGTAATCTGGACTTTACTGTCTCTCAAAGAGATGGTGCTTCTTCTAATCAGAAATTGATAAAAATTGTAAATTCAAACTTTGGATATCATAACTACAATATTAGTTTAGTCTCACAAGGTAATTATTCGGTTGAAGTTGGACGTACAATATTTTATGGGCAATATGAAAAGCCATATTTGAGTTATAGTTTTGTTAGAATTGGTTATCAACAGGTTTCTGGAATATTCCAGCCATACGACCAAACTGATTCTCAACTACTCAATCTACTATCACCGGGAGAAGAATGTATCTACTATCTGCTTTTTGATTTGTTAGCGGTTTACAACAATACAGGAGTAACTTTTCCAACTTATGGTCCTATCTATACTGACCCAGTTCCTCTAACTCTTAGACTTAAAGAGGATACTAATGTCCCAGAAGCTTTTGATTCTGTTAATATTAACTACATTTCTGCGTCTCTTAATGAGGATGGAAGTGGAGCAGTTTCAAGGAATTTTGATACTTCAATGAATGACTTTGATTTGTATATTATTCAAGCTACAGCTCCTGAATATACATGGTATAATCTGAAAATAACAATGGTTAATGGAACACGAGATAGTACAACTTATGTCTTGAAAAACTATGATGGAATTAGGGATTATAGATTTAGACGCCATTCAATATGGAACAACTATTATTGTTTAGATCCTTACTCAAATACTGAATTCGTAACTTATGACAGTTCCAACATCTCTAATGTAATATTCGAGGTTGAGTTTGGAATCGTTGATCCCAATTTGATATTCATGTTTGCAGTGGATCACACCGGTATGAATGGTTCTATTACTTTTGAATTTGTGCCACATGACAGTACCCTTGTTTCTCCAGCAGATCCAGGAAGATTCCCAGGTGGAGGATTAGGACTTGTCGGTTCTATTATACTTGGAATTGTTGGTGGAGGTTTATTAGTTGCAGGAATTGTTATTTTGATAGTCAAAGTAATAGTGCCAAAATCAAAAGGAAGTAGTAGTTCATCTCAGTACTAAAGTTCTCTTTTCTTTCTTTTTTTATTCTATTTTCTTTTTAATGTGCTTAAAAAAATCAGATAAATCTATATTTCCACCAGAAATGATAATTCCAACCTTTTTCGATTCTATGTCGATTTTTCCAGTTAAGACACCTGCTAGAGACACAGCCCCTGATGGTTCAATAACAAGTTTCATTCTTGACCACATGAATTCCATCGCATTCACAATCTCTTCTTCAGTAACAGTGATGATATCATCAACTTTTTTCCTTATTATTTCAAATGTGTTTGTTCCTAAAGACGTCCTTAAACCGTCTGCTATTGTATTGGGATTTTCAACAAGATACCTTTTTCCATCTCGAAAAGATCTGAAAGCATCATCTGCATTTGCGGGTTCAACTCCAAATACCTTAGCATAAGGACAGAGCTGTTTAGTGGCGATTGCTGTCCCTGATAATACCCCTCCACCCCCACAAGGTGCGAACACAAAATCTAATTTTCCTACTTCTTTGATTAGTTCAAATGCAGATGTTCCTTGCCCATGAATAACGTCTAAATCATTACTGGGATGAATAAGCGTATAATTATACTTCTCAATGAGCTTCTCGGAAGCTTCTTCTCTATCTGTTGGTTTGTTACCACAAAAGATAACTTCTGCACCATAACTTTTAGTGGCAGCTACTTTGATTTTTGGTGCATTTTCAGGCATAACAATCACTGCTTTGACTCCTGCCATTTTGGCTGCCAAAGATAAAGCTTGAGCATGATTTCCAGAAGAATGGGTTGTGACACCTTGTGCTTTTTGTTCTGATGATAAACAGGAAATGGCATTGAAAGCCCCTCGAAATTTAAAAGAACCTGTTCTCTGAAAACTTTCCATTTTACAAAAACACTCCGCTTTGACTAGATTGTTAAGAGTGGTTGATGTCATTACTGGGGTTTTATTTACTGTACCTTTAATCCTCTCATATACTTCTTCTACATCTCTAATCATTGTTTCACCAACTCATAGCTAATGTGTGCTTTTACCTGTGAAATTGAAAGCTTTAAGTTTGACTGCTGGACAATTGATTGTTATCCCTTTTTCAACCTCTTTACTTATCAAAGGTATATCTTTTAGGCATTCAGAAAGTTTATCTGTAAATCTGAAATTCTTTGCTGCTGAAACCACTTCACCATCTTCGATGTATAATATTCCATCTCTTGTCAACCCTGTAATCGCACCAAGTTTTCGGTTAACGAAATTAGTGTAGTGTAATCTATTGATATAGAATCCTTTCTTTGTTTCCTCAATCATTTCTGGAACTGATGAATCACCTGGATAAAGCGATAGATTCAAAGGCATAACTCCACCAAAAACATAGTCACTATATGGAATTATTTGATGACCGGTGGTTCCTTCCTTATTATTCAGATATCTTGAAGCAAGGAAGCTATTGTAAATTACAGTCTTAGGAATCCCTTCTTCTACTATGAAAGAGGGTTTTTTCAAAGCTCCTTCACCATCTATAGGTGATGCTAGGAGAGTTTCTGAGTTAAGAGGATCATCAAGCAATGTTAATTTCCTATCAAACAGTTGAGAACCAATTTGGTCTGTTATGAAACTTTGACCTTCATGATAACCAGTTCCCCCAAATCCAAATGATAGAAATCGCATAAGAGTCATAGTTGCTGATGGAGACAAAATAACTTCATACTCACCTGGAGAATAATCTATCGCATAACAAGTGTTTACTGACAACTCTGTTGCTTTTCTAGCAAGTTCAACAGGATTAAGATCAGCTGGGTTCCTAACATATTGTTCTTCTTTTGCATATCCTTTATTCTCTTTTTCAGTTAGGGCATTTACTACTAAACCATTATAGCTGATTTGATGTGCTAAATCGATATCATTGGAATTAATTATTCTAAACCGTAAATCAGTTGTATGAACAGCACCTGCAAGTTTTACATTCTTGTCTACTTTTTCCGCTTCCCCAATAGCCAATTCGACAATATCAGCTCTTTGAAACTCATCTAGGAGATTACCTGTTGAATGTACGTCTTCAATAACTGTGTCAGTTTTCTCAGTGAATCCTTGGAAAAATGGTATTTCTGGAACAAAACTTAACATTGATTTTAATTGATCTATGCTTGAATTTATTGCAGTTTTTGTTAGAGAAGACAATGATATTGAACTCAATTTCTTTCCTTCTGCAGCCCTAAAAATAAAACGGTAACTATGATCAGAGACATTTTGATGAATTGTTGAATTTGCATATCTTGTTAATGAGTGTAATCTGTCAACACAACTTACTTCATAACTACTGAACCCTTTTGATTCTAATATTTTTACCGCATAATCAATTAGAGAATTGAAACTATCAGAGAACATGTTATCACTTATTTCAATTTATTATAGGAATATCTATCGGTTTTAACCCAAATTGCACTTAATAAAAACATTTCTCTGAATTTTAATATTCTACTGTTACCAGCTGATGCGTGAAAATCTACTCAATCTTGCTAAAGAAGAAAAAAATCATCTGTGGTTTACAATAATTCTTCCTACTAATTTGTAGTTCACCAAAATTGTTTTATTCTATTTGTTTTCATTGAATGTTATGTCAGAAACTTCTTCTTCTGGAGTGTTCATATGTTTCGAAGGAATTGATGGAACAGGGAAAACAACCCACTCTCGATTAATAACAGGCTATCTTTGTAGTTTAGGATTTGACGCAGTATATACAACAGAACCTACAAGGTATTCTTTACCTGGACGTAAACTTAGAGAAAGTTTTTTTGCTCCTGAACGTCTCCCAGTTGAAGAAGAATTTAATCTTTTTTTGGAAGATAGAAAAATACATCTCAGAGATGAAGTGATTCCACAACTTAAAGATGGGAAAATCGTTATTACTGACAGATATTATTTTTCTTCTGTTGCCTATCAGGGTTCAAGAGGTTTAGATTGGAAATATATTCTTGAAGAAAATCTGAAAATAGCATTAGTGCCAAATTTAGTTGTACTTCTTGATTTAGATGTAGACGAAGCTATTCAAAGAATTGCTTCAGATCGAGAAGAAGGAGTTAACACTTTTGAGAAGAAAGAGAATCTTCAAAGAGTTCGTGATATTTATCTAAAATTAGCAGCAAAATTCCCAGATTTGATACATATTTTAGATGTAAAAAATCCAATTCAAGAAGTACAAGAAGAAATACAAGAATTCATAGTTAACTTTCTAAGTAATAGATGAGTCAATTTTACAAGTATATTATTGTAAGAACTAAGGCAGTAATTGATAGAATAATAATTGCGATATCGATAAGCCTAATCCTGACATTAAAGACATATTCTTGTCTTCTTTTGGGTTCAAAACCTCTCATAACCATCGCTTCAGCGAGATCTACTCCTCTATTAATTGCTCCAGTAACTAGTGGTTTTAGTGCTTTTCGTAGAATATAAACTTGTTTCTTAACTTCCCATTTTTTTGCATTTAACCCTTTTAATTTCTTTATCTCATTTATTTCCTGAGCTTCTTTTGTAACAACAGGGATGAATTGATAGATCATAATAATAAACCATACAAGTTTTGCAGGAATGTACATCTTCTCCAAAGCTACTGCAAGTTCATAAGTTTCTATGGTTAAAACAAACCATGATGATACAAAGTAAACTGCTAGAAATCTAGTTTCAAATATTAGGAAGAAGGTGTAAGGATCTTCTATTGCTGCAGCATAAAAAGCTAATAGAGTTGCAATAAGAGAAAATAGAGATAAGAAGAGACTTGAAATCAATAAATGTTTGAATCTCATTTTTGAGATAATTGCTAATACTAACGATAAGTATGTTAAACTGACAAGGAAATATAGATTATTGGAATAAAGAACACTTACTATAATAAATAGAAGAAAAACACCCTTGGTTCTGGGATCAAGAAGTGTAGTTCTTTGAAACTTCTTAGATTTCTCGTTAAAAACTACGGTAAATGAAGTCATTTTTCTTTTTCCTCTTTTGAAGTTATGTCTTCAGCATTAACTAGTATCTTGCTGTTAAACTGTTTAGCATCTATGATAAAAGAAATTTGACCATTTCTTAGATGAATTATCTCATCCACAATTTTTCCTAACCAGTTCCAATCATGAGATATAATTATTATAGTTTTTTCCAAATCCCTTAGCTTTCTTATTCTATTTTGCAACCAATTCTTGTTCTGGTTATCCATTCCAATTGTAATTTCGTCAATCAAGATAATTTCTGGTTGATGATGGGTGGCAGCAAGAAATGCAATTCTTCGTTTTTCACCAAAAGATAAAGAATGAGGATTATAGTTCTCATACCCTTCTAGTCCACATTCTTTGAGTTTATTAGAAACCCCCTCTTCTTCAATTTTCCTTTGAAGATTTTTAGAGATTAGTAGAATTTCATTCTTCACAGTAGTTTCAAAAAATTGCTTGTCAGGATTTTGAAAGACAACCCCCACTCTCTCCGTTAATTCATTCCAAGACAGATTTTTAATAGATTTTCCTAAGATATTTATTGTTCCTGATTGTGGTTCCAGTAAACCAATTAGATTTTTTAATAAGGTAGTTTTACCTGAGCCATTATCACCAATTATTCCAATAACCTTCCCTTTTTCCGCAGTAAAGGAGATATCTTCTAGTTGAAATTGTTCAGAAAATCTAAATTTCAAGTTTGTTACATCAATCGAGATATTGTCATGTTTCAGCACACTTTGACTTCCTCTCAAACCAGTAAAATTATCCTCGTAATCAAATACAATTGATGTCTTATCCTTCCTATTTAGACGTTTATCTTCCTTAATTTCTCCTTCGATAACATGAATCAGTCTTGAAGCGAATGGTAAATATGATTTATAATCATGTGTGGTAATAATCAGTGTTTTTCCAACATTGTGGATTTTTTTGAATTTTGATAAAATGAGTTTTCTATTTTTATTATCTAAATTTGCTAAAGGCTCATCTGCAATAAGTACATCACAGTTATTAATTGAAGCACAACCAAATGAAACTAACTGTTTTTCACCCTCAGATAGGCTATGGATTCTTCTAGTTAGAACATTATTGATATTCAAATTGAGAGAGTGATTGTTTACTTTCGTACCAATATCGCATTTATTACCCTTGTTTGCGTATTCTAAGGGAAAGGCTAATTCACTAAATACGAATGGTGTAGCAAATGAGTTGTCTATTCTTTGTGAAATGTATCCTACTGTCCTCGAATGATTTGCCAATTGTATATTTGAGATGTTTTCTCCTTTAAACAGAACTTCTCCCTTGATTTCTCCAGAATAGAAAAATGGGATGAGTCCAAGTATCGAATAAATTAGCGTGCTTTTACCTGAACCACTAGATCCAGTGATTACGACAAATTCTCCTTCTGCTATAGATAAGTCAATATTAGATAAAGCGGGAAATTCCCTCATGAAATATTTGAAATGATAATCGACAAAAGAAATGAAGGAATCTTTCAATTTATTTCCTCCAACAATCGGAGTTACGATTGTTTAATTTCCTCCATTATGATTTTTAAAAACAGATCAAGAAGTTCTTCTTTATCAGTAGGTAGTTTTTGTGTAGGAAGCAAATTAATACCTGCAGCTGTCGAATGACCACCACCTGATCCTGGAAATATATTAGTAAATTTGTTCGCGATATCGCCCAAGTGAACTTTATTCTGTTCAGCAAAAATATTAGTGCATCTCATACTAATTCTTATTTCTTTATCAGATTGAACTGCTACTGTAAGAGCAAAATCTGCCCCGAGATTTATGAGGGCTCTTGCTAAGGAAGATTCAAAACTGCTGATATAAGATAAAGTGAAGATATGGTTATTTACTTTGTAAAATTTGGTACGTGTTGCCCCTTTAATCCTAGCCATCTTCTCTGAAACCTGCATTGGTTGATGTAGAATTTCGAGAGCTTCTTCATAGTTTCCCTCATTTTTTATTAAATATTGTACAACTTTGAAAGTAGAATCTGAAACATGCTTAAATCTTTGAGAATCAAAAATTATTCCAATTAATAGAATTGTGGCTAATTCCTGTGACATTGGTACTTCCAAATCAATGAATAACCGTGATAAAATTTCTGAAGCTGATGATAATTGCTCTATGATTGTAATTCTTGCCTTTTCTGAGAATTTATGGTAGGAGTGATGATCTAGTATAAAAAGAGGAATTTGTTCGGCAATATTATCATCAAAATTAAAATCTCCTGTTTGAAGAAGATTGTTGGTATCGCACAGAAACATAGCTTCTAATGGTTTACTCAATAATCTAGCATGGAATAGTTCATTTTTGATAGCTAACATATTTTTGGATAAGTTGCTTATTGTATAGGCAAATAATTTTATTGTTAAAGATGGTAAAAAATGTAATAATAATTCCTTTAATCCTATGGCACAAGCAATTGAATCGGGATCCGCATTTTGATGTGTGAAAACCCCAACTATAGAGATTTCTTCTTCTCTAAGGATTTCAATTATTTTCATGAATTTTTCCTGCATTTTAGCTCCTCCTCTAAAGCTAATTGACCATATTCAAATACTTCTGTTTGAAAATCTTCTAATTGAGAAGATGTCAAACTGCCAGATATTTCACTGTCTAATACTAGTGTTAATAGTTTTTCTTTGTTTTGGTTAAGATTTATAATAACATTAAAATCAGAAAGGAGTTTCCAGAATTGATGATTTTGTATAAATGAATAAATTTTATATTCGATTTTAGAAGCTAATTCTTCTAGCAGTTCATCGGTTAAGAAATCAATACCAATATCTTCTACTTCTTCGGATGACATGTAATGTCTACTCACTTATTAAAAGAAATATAATTTAGGAAATTATTGTTTTCCCATTAGTTTATCTTGTAGTTCTTTAACTGAAGCAACAAGTTTCTTTTCTCTGTTGGATAATGATGAGAGTTTAACTTCATTCTTCTCTTGTTGTTCTTTTAGTTTCTCTTTTACGTCTTCAACATTGGTTTGAAAGAGTAATCTTCCAGCTGATCGATAAATCACTGTAGAAGGATCAATGTCTTTTAATTCCTTTAAAGCAATTTCTGTATCACGTTTCTCCAATTCCATTTGTTGAAGATTCATCCTAATCATTTCCAATTGTTGAATGAGTTGATTAAAACGTTGAAGATCTTCCTGTTGTTCAGGAGTCATTTGTGGTGCTGCCATTTATATTTCCTCTAGGCTTATTGTTAGTTTATGCTTGAGTAATAATCAAATAAATGTTTTGATGTCAAAGAATCACTGTTAAATGGAAAACAGATGATGAAAAAAATAGAAAAAGAAAAAGAAAGGGGAAGAAATCTTAGATACAGCGATATACTGAAGTTGGTCCAACTTCGCGGTATTCTTTGCGGGTAACCCACAATTTTGCGAAAGTTTTAAGCGAACTTAAGATACTACCACCAATCCACACTGAATATCTTCTCTCTGGAGGAGCAATAATTTTAACTTCCATTGTCTCTGGGACAAGTTCAGTTAGTTCTTTATGCAAACGTTCCTTAAGACCTGGGAACATTGTTGAACCACCGGAAAGTACAATATTTGCGTAGAGATCTCTTCTTAGATCGACGTCACAGTTTTGGATGGATCTGTAAATTAACTCATCTAATGGGTTCTCTTCAGAACCAATTGCACCTGGATTGAAGAACAATTCAGGAGCCATGAAACGTTCAGCACCAATTGTGAGTGTTTCACCATCAGGTAAAGTATAAGTCTTTTCCATTCCAGAAACTTTTTCAGCTAGTTTTAACTCTTTTTCAGGATCTAAGGCTACGTAACAAAGACGTTCTTTTATGTCTCGGACGATTTCCCTTTCAGCACTGCTGGACAAGGAGTATCCTCTTTGACGTAAAAGTCTGCGGAGATAGTCAGTAACATCACGACCACCGATATCGGATCTGTGAATTGCATGACTAATAGCGAATCCTTCATAAACTGGCACAATGTGGGTAACTCCGTCTCCAGAGTCTACTACTATACCAGTTGTACGACCAGAAGCGTAAAGTGATAAGATAGCCTGCATTGAGATATACATTGCAGGAACATTGAATGTATCAAACATCAATTCTGCCATTTTCTCCTTATTTTGATTTTTGTTTAGTGGGGGTTCTGTTAGAAGCACAGGATGTTCATTTGGATTTACTCTTAAGTCATTGTAGAAAGTATAATGCCAAATTCTTTCCATTGCATCCCAATCTTGAACCTGTCCGTGTTCAACTGGATAAACAAGTTTCAAAACACCACGGAGGTTTATTGCTTCCTCGCCTATGTAGTATTCTCTTACGTAATGCTCAACATCAGTCATAATAATCTGATATTTTGGATAACCAATTATTGTTGGGAAAACGCTTCTTGGTTGATCTTCTCCTGCAAAACCATTTTTTGTGAAACCAGTACCATTATCTATAACTAGCGGTTTATTCTGAATCATCTCTTCCATAGTTATCACTTTTACATGTTTTTTCTTGAAGCCAAATTAAGTTATGGTCTTAAGGAAAATAACCTAATCTACTTTATTAAGTGTTATGATAGTATAAACGGGTTTTTGCATTATCACTATCGTAGCTTTTATAAGTAAAAGCCAAGATTTTAACTTTTCGGCATTCTAGTTCCATCTAGAACATTTTTTCATTTTCACCTGTTCTAATGATTTAATTAAGTAGTAATAGTTAGACGGTGCCATAATAGATGAGATTGCTTCTGATTTCCTCCTCTGAAAATCCTGCGTTTATTCCTACAGTTATTCTGATTAAATCCATTGTTTCTGCAAGTTTCAATTCAAAGAATCCGATGATAGCATCAGATTGAAAAACTGTACTGTATCTGAAGGTTTTTTTCCAATAAGATAGGAGATATCTTTCAACAGCAAACTCTAAATCCTGAAGTGGAACATCTTTAACTCCAATATATTGTGAAAAGACTGATGCATATGGAGCATAGTTGTATAATTCTAAAACTTCTTGAATACTTTTTGCTTTTAATCCCTTAGCGATAAAGTTATTGGGTAATATGTAACGATAAGCTGGAATGTCTAATGCAAAACATCGACATAGTGCCAATATGTTTCTCATATTCACATAAGTTTCGTATTTTTTAGATACTTTAGGTAGAATACTGTAAATGTATTGATCTATTGCTGATTCAAGGGGGGTGAACCGATTGGTTGTTTTATACTCTTCATATGCTTTCTTCAAGTCAGTATGAAGGGATTTCTCTTGTTGATGAGATGCGATTATCTCTTCAATTGACATATTAATAAGACGACTATAGTATTCTAGAGAATAATCAGCGACAGGCATTAATCGTGCAATTATTTCATCTCGATTCATACCTGCGTGTTTTCCCTGGAGAATAATGCGAAGATTCCCAGCATTGTATCTCTCACTGAACCTTCTGATTTTCTTCTTAAGTGATGTATTAGACTGTTTATAGAACATGACTAAAATATCTGCATATGAAATTTTTAAGCTCCTAGCTACATCTGATAATTGTGTTTCGAAATTCAGATCACCAATTATACTATCATAAGGTGTCTGAGTAAATGCTGCTCTGAGTTCTTTAAGATTTTTAGATGACAATAATAAACTCAACTGAGCCTTTGTTAAAAAGTTCCCAATAATTCCATGAGCCCGTCCAAGCAAATAACTTATATCACCGAATGTCATTTTAACTACCTTTTACCGTCACATAGTTTATGAAACTGAGTTCTTCTGTAATTGGAAGATATTCTTTTCCTTCTCCTGCATAGAATTTGGTAAACCATTCAACCCAATGTAGACGAAGGGTATTCAAAAATGAGAGCAATCCTTCCAAAGGTATAATGAGAACTAATGCTAATACTATTCCTGCAATCCACCATAACCATGAGATGCCTAAAGCTGATATATAATGACCATGAATCAAACCTGAAAAATCTGCAAGATGTTCAATATGACCTATATCTAAAGGCATTCCGGAAAAAGTTGAAAATCTTGCCATAAGATCTACCCCTGTTAATGTAAATGGTAATCCACTTAATATCGCATGTACTAGCAACAAAGCCATAATTCGGCTGAAAGATAAGGTATTGGAAATCAAAGCTATGATATGATCTATTGCATCCATAATTCCTTCAGATTTTGCATGCATGAATTCTAGTATAAATAAAATGGGTACTAAACCAATGAGATATACTACCCAAGGTGGAAATAAAGGTAATGTGAAATGAAACACTTCAGATGTTACATCTCTTGCGACCAAATTGTAAAGCATTGCAAAAATACCTACATAAACTATAGATAATGATAATGGAGCTCCCCATGATGCAAATCCATGACCATATCTAAAGTTTTGATATATTTTCAACCAGATTCCAAGTTGGATCATAAAGAAACCTAATGTCAAAGCTACAACTAAGAAGAGTTTTGTTTCTTCCAGTGGATTGATGAGCGGTAACCAATTAATACCTGCAGAGTGGTATAATTCAGCTAGAAAGTGTTCATCTCCTAGAAGCGAACCGAATAAGAACCCAAATATCGTCGCTGATAAACCACAGAAGAGTAGAAGTTCAGCGCCTGAATAAATGTATCCTGTCATTGATTCATCTGGTTTGATTTTCTTCCTTTTCTTGTTGTAAACAAAGAATCCAGCAATTAATGAAAGGAGAATTCCATGTCCCAAATCAGCAAACATAATACCAAATAGAAGTGGAAAAGTAAATCTAATTATCGAATATGGATCAACTTCTTTAGAACCCGGCTGGCCTATCCCGCTTACAATTCCTCTTACGGCTCCAAAAATCTTTCCTTTTTTAGTTATTGATGGATTTATAAGAGGTACATCGGGGTTTGTAGTTACTTCTAATTCAAAAGACAAAGAATCCTTTTCTCTCTCAATAATCTTTAATTTTTCTTTAGGAATCCACCCCCAAAATATAACGTTTCCTTCTGATATTTGGCATTTCTCAACTGTTGAAAGTCTATGTAGTTCAGTAGAAATCAATTCATCAGTTGCAAGTAATTTGTCTGAAATTTTTACCTTTAGTTCTTCCAACTCAGCTGTTTTGGAATCAAGTTTTTTTTCAGTTTCTTTTAGTACATCTTTCAATGAGGTTTTCCGTTCAATAAAAGTCAGGTCAGTATCAATTGCTTGGAACGAGTATTCGCTTAATACTCTTGAGACTGCGGTTTCATATTCTTTCAGTGAAAGAACAAGAATATTCTTCTGTTTAGAACTTGAGTATGATGATTCTGAATCCCAGAAAACTAAATTTCCATCAGTAACTTCATTTAAGAATAATTTCACAGATTTGAATAGGTTCTTTGGTACCGATCCTAAATATGTAACAGTTTGGAAACCGCTCTGCAAAAGGACAGAATCTATACCTTTATCTTTTAATCCTTCTTCAAAAGGTAATGAAAGCTCAATTTGATCTCTTTTTGTTTGTAATTTCTCATGTTCCTCTAACACTTTGAGTATTTTGTCTTCATACTGTCTAAAGAAATTCTCGATGAATGCTTTTGAATGACTGTATTCATCTGTTATTTGGAATTTCTCTCTATCCATTTCTTCTTTCAGATCAGGCTTAATGATGTTTTTTAATTTGGAGATTCTTGTTTGATATTGTGTAAGCTCAACAGTGTGATTTTTCAATTCTTCAAGGGCATTATTATCAAGAGAACCAATCTTAACTGGTTGAACACTATTAAGTGAATGAATATAAGAGATTAGTTTTCTTACATTTTTCTCTCTACTTTGCAGTTTTACAAAGAATGGTTTTTTAGCAAAGAGAAATCCACCTCCTCCTCCAGACTGTGGGGGAAGAGGTATAGGCTTACTGGATTCTTTGTCTCCTAAATCTAATGGCTTTGGTTCAAGTTTCTCTTGTTCTATATCTCTTTCTTTCTTATAAGATAAAGGTACATCTTCTAGAACAGCGATATTAGTCTTAAAATTAAGTTTCTCGAGATTTTGCTTGAAATTGAAGTACTCCTTAGATTTTACCCAACCCCAAATTGTAAGGTTTTTTGTATCTGTTCGTCCCTTTTCTTCTTTTGTAAGAATGGAATGAGTCTGAGTTATGATAGCCATTTTAGATAATAGTTCATCATGTATTTCCGATGATAGTCTCTCAATTTCTGTTTCATATCTCTTTATATCACTCACAATTTGAGAATTGAGTTCAGATATTTCGGTGGTTTTACGAATTTCTTCTAGTGACTTCAAAATTCCTAGATCATATTTTATTTCCTCGAAATAATTCGTTTTGAGAATTTCAGAAACATGATCCTTATACTCCTCCAATGAGATTATGATAACTACTTTTTTCTCTGTGTCGTTTGTAGGGGTACTCCAGAAGAAAATCCTGCTTGCTGTAACTTCATAAAGGTAGAAAACAATGAGTTCTTCATATGAGCTTGGGATCTCTCCTAATACGGTGAATGTATCAGAACCCGAGGAAAGTAAATCAATAGAAAATTCTTCTTTTTTCATTTTATTTTGGAATAAAGTAAGTGCTGAAAGAATTCTTTCTTCCGTTTTTAGATTCTTAAGATCGTTAAATTTGGTTGCTACTGATTTTTCGTATTTTTCAAGAAAAGATTCCAAATCTTGAATAACTACCTCTGGATTTTGAATTTGAGTCCTTCCTGCTTGTTTCAAAGGAGGAAGTTCTGTTAAGGATATATTAAGAAATGAACTCAATTTTATTAATCTTGAACCACAATCTTCCAGATTATCTTTTAATGATTGAATGCGCGCTTGTTCTTTAGGACTTTGTGGGTCTACAATTATTTGTTGATATTCTTTAATTTCTGATATATGAGCTAGAAGCTCATTCGTGTGTTTAACAGGTGTCTGAACTTTAACTAGTTTGAACTTTACCATCAATAAGCCACCAATACACTAACTAATCACGATTGGAGTTTTTGGGAAGATTTTAAAATCTTCCTCTCTGGCAGAAAGACCTTAAAAAGAATCTAATACACTATAAATAAAAAAAAAAGAAAAAGAGAATTATTTCTTTAATTTTCTTCTAATAAATTCTACTGTTGCTAAACCTAGGAAAGCTAATATGACAAACCCTGGAATTCCAGCTTCTGTTTGGATTATGTCAAAACCTGCCATTTCCATATACTCGCGAGCTAAATCCAAATCATAGACATAAGGTTCAAGTGAATCATCATATCCAACAACTGAGTCTGGTATTGATGTTGTGGCTGGGGCACCCAATCCTTCTAGGATTTGATCTACTATGATTTCACGGGGGCATGCATGACTAATAGCCTTTCTGACATATTTAGCAGCTTCTGGTGTTCCTAGAGGAGTCAACTCACCAGTTCCCATGTAAGGATGCAACATATTTATTGACATTTCTTGGTGGGATGGGTCTTTAACTAGAACTCCTTCTATACCAGGAGCTGTAAAGTCTTCGATAGATGGGAAGTATTGTGCATCGGTAATATCTACGTTTCCAGAGATTAACTCAGCTATTGCTGTATCTTTTCCTGAAATATATGTGAGATAGAACTCTTCTAATAATGGATCAGCACCACCAGAGGCAGCACTATCAATCCAATAAGGATTTGGAACTAGTTTTACAACACTGTTCACTGAATCAAAAGATTCCATCATCATTGGACCACATGATTTTACTAAAGACCATC
This sequence comes from uncultured archaeon, assembly GCA_964590855.1. GTDB lineage: Archaea > Asgardarchaeota > Heimdallarchaeia > Heimdallarchaeales > Heimdallarchaeaceae > UBA460. The sequence continues at coordinate 2,954 of CAZPXJ010000007.1, read as the reverse complement.
CAACATTTCCAGTTCCTGGTATTTCATTAAAGATATCATATCCGTAAGTAGATATTAAAGGTTCAACTTCACTCTTATCGACAATAGCTGCAAGATTTAGAATACTGTCCCAAAGGTTGAAAACGCCATCAAATTTGAAGAGTATCTGTCCACCTACTGCGGGGTCAGTAATCTCAATGGAATCATTAGTTGGGAACCAGTGGGAAAGAGTTCCGTAATTTGATGAACCTACTGCTGGTGTCAGGTGCAATTCATATGAATACTTGATATCTTCAGGTAAAACTGTACTTCCATCACTGAATTTCATGTCAGGGTCGAGATTGACTGTTACATTGATTTTGTCATCGATTACTGTGGATACTGAGAAATCAGAAGCAACTTGTGGCTCCCATACGTGACTGTCAACAGCTCTTTGTGCGACAGCACCATATATAGCTTGCATCCATTGACCATCATAAAATGATTCTTGGACATAAGTATTCCATTCTTTCAAATCTGCAGGAACAGCATACTTGATTATATGGTCTGATGGGTCATCCCAATTCTCAATACGATGTCCTCCACTGGCAATAAGAAGTGTATCAATACCTGTTAATCCCTCTTGGAAACCAAAAAGCGATCTTGGATACACAATTGGGATTGCTGGTTGATCTTCATATAATATAGCTTGTAACTCATAAGCTAAGGATAACCTTGTTGCAGGATCGAGTTCTGCCATGTAGTCCTCTAACTTGGCATCGTACATTGCACTACTATACTGGTAATGATTATCACCATTAGGAGTAATAGCAGTTGTTTCAAATAGACTTTGCAAATTCAAATCTAGTGGCCAGGACCATCCTATAAAAAGAATGTCGTATCCTCCAAATTCATATGAGGGGATATAGTCATAATCTATAAATGAATAACCCCAAGTACGTGGAGCAATGTTACCCCAACCTGTTGATTCATGGAAATCGATTCCAATACCGATTTGTGGTAATTGGTTCTCCATTAAAATTGACCATTGATTCCTAGCTGAACTAGTGTTTGGGGAAAGCAAGTAAATTGAAAATACTTCTTCCACATCAGATTGTTGAGCAGTTGCTTGACCTAATGCAATTGAAAAGGTGAATACAAACATTAGAAGCAAACTAAACACTTTTTGTTTTTTCATATTTTATCACTACTATGTTCTTTTTGAGCGAGAATATAATTCTCATCTCATGAGAAAATATTCTATCTGGCACTTATATACGTTTCGCAAAATGTGAGACTACTATTCAAAAAACTTGAAATATTGGAATGGATGCCTTAAATGTGATTCTTTGACGTTTCCATGTGTTAGATAAATGTTCCAATTATTAAAAAGGTGACAGTTTAATAATTGGATTGAAATTTTAAGGCTATAATGTTAAAATTCAACAATACTTATTATAATGTTGGGTTTTTGTTACTTATCTCGCAAATTTATCAATAAGAAGGAATTTCTATGGAAATTGTTCTGAAAGGAAAACAAGCTTTATTAGATTTTGAGGTTAGTGTTGATACTGAAACAGAACAGTTTTTTCTTATGGATAGTCTGATTGAAGAGCTTAACTTATCTCCTTTACAGAAATGTAAAGATTTGATTTTAATTAACATCAGTTCAAATAATATCTCTGAAATAAACCTTAATCCTCTGAGCAAATGCAAGAAATTGAAACACTTAGATCTTAGTAATAACGATTTAATAAGAATAAATCTGGAACCTTTAGCTAAATGTAAGCATTTAGAATCCATTAATCTTCAAAATAACTTGCTAACAGAAGTGGACTTGACTCCTTTAGAAGTCAATAATAAACTGAAGACTATAAATTTAGATTATAATTTAATTCAAGATCTTAAAATTTCCACAGATATTCAATGGTCTAATATTGAAGAGTTTAGACTTTATAGTAACGATTTAAGGAAAATTGATTTGAAACCTCTTACTAAATGCAAAAAACTCAGAGAGATTGATTTGGGTGATAATCAATTATCAAAAATTAATCTTAAACCTATAATCAATTATCAAAAAATAGAATCTATTTCTTTGGAACGAAACAATCTGAAAAAGATAGACGTAAGCAATCTGGAGAATAAACGCAAGAGTTATGTTTTATGTACTGATCCTAATGTGAAAATAAAAGGGATAAGTGATACTCAAGAAAAGAAACGTGCGGAGATTGTTTTTTCTAAAGGTGTTTATTATAGTGATGAACAAGAACTTAAACTTGATCGGTTTTTCCAACATGAAAAGGAAGAAAAACGAATTAAGAGAAAATATATACTAGAAGAAATTAGGAAAATAGAAAATGGTTCTTTTAATATTTTTGAGTAAATAGAACCTAGAGGGTTCCCAAAACTTCCATTGTTTCTGGAACATATTTTTTGATTACTTGCATAGCAAGTCCAACATTATGTAAATCTCTACTTGCACCAATTAGGATGTACTCTCCTGCGCTAGCTAAAATTGTGAAACCTTCCTCACCTCTAATTAGCACCTGTTCAAGATTTCCATGTGCGATATTGTTTGTTACCATTTTTCCTGTGGACAATATTGCTGATGAAACTGCACTCAAAAGGTCTGGATCTGTACCCTTTTCTGAGAAAAATGCTACTTTGATTCCCTCCTGATTTACAACTGCTAAAGCTTCTAAATCACATCCAAGTGATATCTGTTTTAATATTCTAACTATCTCTTTCTTTTGTCCTGGTGATAAATCTATAGACATTTTATGACACCTTATATCTCTACTCTGAATATAAGAAATATGACACTATTAAAGTTATTGAAATAAGAAAAGATACTGCGCTAATATCGATTTTTTGCATAGTTAAAGACCCCATTCAAACTTCATATCTTGATTAAGGAAAAGAGAATATAGTTCAGAATAAAGCTTTTTATTTGATTGTGAATCTCGCTTATCCATGAAGTTATTGTTTTTTTTGTT